>NZ_PGDQ01000003.1:300000-457854 GCF_003073135.1 Euzebya rosea | reverse complement strand
GTCGCTGCGAGGTGCGACCCACGGCACCCGGTCGAGCACCCACCCCCCCTGCCGCGTGCCCCGGCTGGGCGCGCTCCACACCGCTGTCGCTGCGAGGTGCGACCAACGGCACCCGGTCGAGCACCCACCCCCCTGCCGCGTGCCCCGGCTGGGCGCCGCCCCGGAACCCTTGTCGCCACGAGGTGCGACCGAACCCGCTGTCCTAGAGGTCAGGGCGGAGCCACTCAGCACATGAACCGGTGGGGACCGGCGGGTGAACGCGTGGGCGCTGCTGGCACGAGGATCCACTCCCCCGGTAGCGTGCCCGCCCATGAGCACCCTGATCCTCATCCGCCACGGCCAGTCGACGTGGAACGCCGAGAACCGCTTCACCGGGTGGGTCAACGTGCCACTCACGCCGCAGGGCGAGGCCGAGGCGACCGCCGCCGGCGAACGCCTCGCCGCCGAGGGCCTGACCGTCGACATCGCCTACACCTCCGAGCTGCAGCGGGCCATCAACACCGGCCAGCGGGTCCTTGCCGCGATGGGCCAGCCCGATCTGGAGCAGATCCGCTCCTGGGAGCTGAACGAACGCTTCTACGGCGCGCTCACGGGACGCAACAAGCAGCAGACGCGCGAGGAGTTCGGCGACGAGCAGGTCCACATCTGGCGGCGGTCCTACGACATCCCGCCGCCCGCCGGGGAGAGCCTCGCCGACACCGGCAAGCGGACCCTCCCGTTCTTCCACGACACGATCATCCCCGCCACCCGTGAACACGAGGTCGTCCTGGTCGCCGCCCACGGCAACTCGTTGCGCGCGATCCTCAAGGAGCTCGACGGGATCAGCGACGAGGACATCCCCTCGGTCAACATCGACACCGGTGTCCCCTACCTCTACGAGATGACCGACGGCGCGCCGACCGGCAAGCGCATCCTCGAGGCCTGAGCCCCGTGACGACCGGGCCCTCATGCCTGGACGTCGCGGGCGTGGCGGGCCCCGCAGGCCATGCAGGTGTGCCAGAGCTGGCCGTGCTCACGGCTGATCACCGCCCCGCTCGCGTGGCACTCGATGCAGCGCACCGAGGACGTCCAGAGGTTCTGCCCGGCTTCGCCCTGCCCCGACCACTCCGACCCGCGTGCCGCGCGCCGTCGCACGTCACGCCGCAGGTGGGCCACCCACAGCCCGCCGAGCACCACCGCACCGACCAGCGCGACGGCGACGAGCGGATCCATGCGGCCGAGGCTACTGCTGCGTAGGGTTCGGCCCGAATGGACACCGCACCCCGCGTCACCGTCACCCCCGACGACGTCGAGGCGGCCGCGCGCCGGCTCGACGGCGTCCTGCGGTACACGCCGACGATCCGCATCACCACCGACGACGGCCGCCCGCTGACCCTCAAGCTGGAGCAGCTACAGGTCACCGGGTCGTTCAAGGCCCGTGGGGCGACCAACGCCATCCGCGCGTTGCCCGCCGACACGCCGGGCGTGGTCACGGCGTCAGGCGGCAACCACGGACAGGCGGTCGCCTGGGCCGCCACCAACGCGGGCATCGACGCCGTCGTCGTGGTGCCGACGACCTCCCCCGACCTGAAGGCCGACCGGGTCGCCGCCTTCGGCGCACGGGTCATCCGCCACGGCGAGGTCTACGACGACGCCGAGGCCCTGGCCCGACGCATCCAGGCCGACGAGGGCCGCACGTTCGTCCACGCCTTCGGCGATCCGATGGTCGTTGCCGGCCAGGGGACGGTCGGCCGCGAGATGTTGGCCCAGGCCCCCGACTGCGATGCGCTGGTCGTCGGCATCGGCGGCGGCGGACTGGTCTCCGGGGTGGGCGTCGCCGCGTCCACGAGCGACGTCCGGGTCATCGGTGCCGAACCCGTCGGGGCCCCGACGCTGCACAAGGCCGTCGCTGCCGGCGGTGTGCCGGTCGAGGTGACCGTCGACACCATCACCCGCCCGTCCCTGGGCGCCCGCGTGACCACCGCGCTGAACGCCCACCTCGTCGTCGAACACGTGGACCGGGTCGCGCTGATCGACGACGACGCTGTCCTCGCCGCCCGGGACTGGCTGTGGGACCGGGTCCGGATCGCCGCGGAGCTCGGCGGCTGCATCGGCCTCGCGGCGGTCCTGACGGGGGCGGTGGACGCTGACCATCCGTGCGTGCTGATCTGCGGCGCCAACGACGACTGGACCCCGCCCACCTTCCCGCGAGGCCGCTGACCCACGCGGTCGCCCGAGCACGGGCCTCGTGGGCCACCGTCCCGAAGGGGCCACCCGGGGATGCCGACGGCCACTAGACTCCCCGGCCACATGATCACCATCACCGCGCAGAGCACCGACCTGGCCCAGCTCGACGTCGACGCCATCGCCGTCGGCGTGTTCAAGGGCGGCATCGAGGGCCCCGGCGCCACCCACCTCCTCTCGGTCCTCGGGCTCGACGACTTCCCCGTCACCCCGTCGTTCCGCGGTGACGTCGGCCAGACCCTGCGCATCGCCGCACCCGGTCAGCCGTTCGGCAGCATCGTCCTCGTCGGCCTCGGCCGGATGGACGGCATCAGCCCCGCATCGCTCCGCCGCGCCGCTGGTGACGTCATCCGCGCCGTCCCCCAGGCCGCACGCATCGCGACCACCCTCGCCGAGGTCCACCCGACCAGGGCCGCGATCGAGGCGGTCGCCGACGGCTTGACCCTCGGCGCCTACACCTTCACCGAGTTCACCTCCACCGGTGCCGGCGACACCCCGACGGAGCGCGAGGCGATCCTCGTGCTCCCCTCCTCGATCCTGGCCGAGGCCGACGCTGCCATCGAACGCTCCCGCGTGGCATGCGAGGCCATCGCCTTCGCCCGCGACCTGGTCAACACCCCGCCGGGTGACGCCACCCCGATCGACATCGCCGACCGTGTCCTCGAGAGGATGGGCGACCGGCTCGACGTGACCGTCCTCGACCAGGACTGGCTGGCCGAGCAGGGCTTCGGCGCGATGCTCGGCGTGGCCCAGGGGTCGGCCAACCCACCCCGCCTGGTCCGCATCGACTGGACCCCGGAGAACCCCCTGGCCCACGTGGTCATCGTCGGGAAGGGCATCACGTTCGACAGCGGCGGCCTGAACCTCAAGCCGGGCGCCGGCATGATGACGATGAAGTCCGACATGGCCGGTGCCGCCGCGGTCGCCGGCGTCATGGACGCCATCGCCACCCTCGGGGCACGCGTCCGGGTCACCGGCTTCATGGGCCTCGTCGAGAACGCCATCGGCGGCAACGCCCAGCGACCCAGCGACGTCGTCACCGCTTGCAACGGCACCACCATCGAGGTGGCGCACACCGACGCCGAGGGCCGTCTGGTGCTGGCCGACGTGCTGGCCCACAGCTCGGCGATGGCGCCCGACGTCATCATCGACCTCGCCACCCTGACCGGCTCGGCGGTCGCGGCGCTCGGCCCCTACACCGCCGCGCTGCTGTCCAACGACGACAGCCTGCGCGACGCCGTCACCCGGGCTGCCGGCGCCGCCGGAGAACCCCTGTGGCCCCTGCCGTTGATGGAGGACCTCGACGCCTGGCTGGACACCGGCACCGCCGACGTGCACCACCTCGGCCCGGACAAGGGCCCCGACGCCATCATGGCTGCGCTGTTCCTCCAGCGCTTCGTCGGTGACGTGCCCTGGGCCCACCTCGACATCGCCGGCCCGGCGTTCCTCGACCGCGCCCACGTCCGCGGTCACCAGCCCGCCGGCGGCACGGGCTACGGGGTCGCCACGCTGCTGGCCTACCTGCAGCAGCAAGCCATCTGACAGGCCCCGAGGTGCCCAGGGTGCTCAGGTCGCGGCCGAGCGAGCCGATCGATAGCGAGACATGCCTGCTCCCGACGCGCACCACGCTGCGCCCGCCCGCGACGAAGGCCAGGATGCGCTCCGTGATGCGGAGGAGCGGTTCAGGCGTGCCTTCGAGATGGCGCCGACCGGCAACGCGATCCTGCAGCCGGACGGCCAGCTGATCCGCGTCAACGCCTCGCTCGGGGCGATGCTGGGCACCGACGCGCAGGCCCTGCTCCTGCGCCGCGTCAGCGAGCTGGTCAGGCCCGAGGACCGCGACCGGCTGCGGCAGTTCCTCGACGAGGTCGTCGCCAGCGCTGGCCCCGCCCGAGCAGAGCTACGGTTGGCCCATGCCTCCGGCCGTCCGGTGCACGTGGCGGTGACCGCGTCCGCGGTCCACGACGCGGACGGCTCGGCGTCGTGTGTGATCGCCCAGATCGAGGACGTGACCGCCCGAAAGCTGGCGCAGGCCGCCTTGACCCACCAGGCGACCCACGACCCGCTGACTGCACTTCCCAACCGCACGTTGCTGCTCGACCGCCTCGGACAGGCGCTGGAGCGGTCGCGCCGCAACGGGGGGCACATCGCGTTGCTCTTCTGCGACGTCGATCGATTCAAGCGGATCAACGACTCCCTCGGCCACGAGGTCGGCGACCAGCTGCTGGTCGAGATCGCCCGGCGGCTGCGCACCTCCATCCGCGGCGCCGACACCGCGGGACGGCTCAGCGGTGACGAGTTCCTGGTGATCTGCGAGGAGCTCAGCCGCGAGTCCGATGCGATGCGGTTGGCCGAACGCGTCCGCGCGCTGACCGACGAACCGATCGCCGTCGCAGGGCACTCCCTGTCGATCACCCTGTCCATCGGGGTTGCCCACGCCGGCCCCGACGACCAGCCGGCCGCGCTGCTCCGCCGTGCCGACACCGCGATGTACGAGGCGAAGGAACGCGGACGGGGACGCATCGAGGTCTTCGACGAGACCCTGCGCGAACGGGCACGGGCCCGCCTGCAGCTCGAGACCGAGCTGCGCACGGCCGTGGACGGCAACGAGCTGCGCCTGCACCACCAGCCCATCGTGGACCTCGCGACGGGCGACATCGTCGGCCGCGAGGCCTTGGTCCGGTGGCAACATCCGGTCGAGGGGTTGCTCGGTCCCGGGGCGTTCCTCGACGTGGCCGAGGAGTCCGACCTGATCGTCGACCTCGGGTCGTGGGTGCTCGACGAGGCATGTCGCCAGGGGCGCCTCCTGACCAGCAGCAACAGCCAGACCCATGTGGCCATCAACGTCAGCGCACGCCAGCTCGGACGGCCGGACTTCCGTCGCCGGGTGGAGCACGCGCTGGCCACCAGCGGCCTGGGACACCGGCAGCTGATCCTCGAGCTCACCGAGACCTCGTTGCTCAAGGCCGCCCGGTCGACCCTCGCCGACGTCGATGCCCTGAACCGGGCGGGAGTACGCCTGGCCGTCGACGACTTCGGGACGGGCTACTCCTCCTTGACCTACCTGCAGAAGCTGCCGGTTGGCGTCGTCAAGATCGACCGGTCGTTCGTCGCCGACATCACCACCGACGCCAAGCGGCGGGCCATCGCCAAGGCCGTCATCAGCCTGGGCCAGGCACTCCAGCTGGACGTCATCGCCGAGGGAGTCGAGGACGCCGAGCAGGCTGCGGTCCTGGCCGACATGGGCTGCCGGCACGCGCAGGGATACCTCTTCGGACGCCCCACGCCGTTCGAGCAGCTCGTGGGCACGGCCGCCGGGTCCTGACCTGTCGACGTGCCCGACCCACCGTCGAGCACGTACCCTGCCGTCCCTATGCTGCGGATGTCGACCCTGTTCCTGCGCACACTGCGCGAAGACCCTGCTGACGCCGAGGTGCCGTCCCATCGGCTGCTCGTGCGCGGTGGCTACATCCGTCGGGCTGCGCCCGGCGGGTTCACCTGGCTGCCGCTGGGCTGGATCGTCTACCGCAAGGTCGAGCGGATCGTCCGCGAGGAGATGGACCGCGCTGGCTTCCAGGAGGTCCACTTCCCCGCGATGCTGCCGCGCGAGCCCTACGAGGCCACGGGCCGCTGGACGGAGTACGGCCCCAACCTGTTCCGCCTCAAGGACCGTCGCGACAACGACATGCTGCTGGCGCCCACCCACGAGGAGATGTTCACCCTCCTCGTGAAGGACCTGTACAGCTCCTACAAGGACCTGCCGCTGTCGATCTACCAGATCCAGACCAAGTACCGCGACGAGGCGCGTCCCCGCGCTGGCCTGCTCCGCGGCCGTGAGTTCGTCATGAAGGACTCCTACTCCTTCGACATCGACGCCGATGGCCTGCAGGCGTCCTACGACCGCCACCGCGACGCCTACATCGCCACCTTCGAACGCCTGGGCATCGACTACGAGATCGTGTCGGCGATGTCCGGGGCGATGGGCGGGTCCGCCAGCGAGGAGTTCCTGGCCCCGATCGAGGTCGGCGAGGACACCTTCGTGCGCTGCACCGCCGGTGACTACGCGGCCAACACCGAGGCCGTCGAAGTCGCGGCCCCCGACGCACAGCCGACCGACGGCCTTCCCGACGCCGTCGTCTGCGACACCCCCGACACCCCGACCATCGCCACCCTGGTCGACATGCTGAACGGCCGCGAGGACCTGCGTCGCGAGGATCGCGACTGGACCGCCGCCGACACGCTCAAGAACGTCGTCATGATGCTCGAGCACCCCGACGGGACCCGGGAGCCGCTGGCCATCGGCGTGCCCGGCGACCGCGACGTGGACCTCAAGCGCGTCGAGGCCCAGCTGGCACCGGCCGTCCCCTCCCCCTTCACCGAGGCCGACTTCGCGAAGTACCCCTCGCTGGTCAAGGGCTACATCGGTCCGGAGGTCCTGGGCGAGGAGTCGCCGTCGGGCATCCGGTTCCTCGTCGACCCCCGCATCGTCGACGGCACCCGTTGGGTGACGGGCGCCAACGAGCAGGACCGCCACGTCGTGGGCCTGGTCGCCGGTCGTGACTTCACCCCGGACGGCACCATCGAGGCCGCCGAGGTGCACGACGGCGACCCCTGCCCCCGCTGCGGCTCCCCCATGGAGATCGCCCGCGGTGTGGAGATCGGCCACATCTTCCAGCTCGGCACCAAGTACGCCGAGGCGCTGGACCTGACCGTGCTCGACGAGAACGGCAAGACCCGCACCGTCACGATGGGTTCCTACGGCATCGGGGTCTCCCGCGCCGTCGCGGTGCTCGCCGAGGCCAACCACGACGACGACGGCTTGATCTGGCCTCGGGCCATCGCCCCGGCCGACGTGCACGTCGTCGTCGCCGGCAAGAAGAACGGCCCGCAGGGCCCGGCAGCCGAGACGCTGGCCGCCGAGCTGGAGGCCGCTGGCCTGGAGGTCCTCCTCGACGACCGCATGGGGGTCTCCCCCGGCGTGAAGTTCAACGACGCCGAGCTGCTGGGTGTGCCCACCATCGTGGTGGTCGGGCGTGGCCTGGACAGCGGCGTCGTCGAGGTCAAGGACCGCCGAACCGGTGACCGGCAGGACGTTGCGCTCGAGGCGGTCGTCGACCGCCTCGTGGAGGTCTGCACCACGGGCTGATCGACCGACGGCGCCCCGCGGGTCAGCCGATCGGCGGGGAGGCCATCAGGACATCCAGGTCCTCGGCCGGCTGTGGCCGGCCGAGCAGGTACCCCTGGGCGATGTCGGCCCCGAGCGCGCGGAGCCGATCCAGCGCCTCGGGCGTCTCCACCCCCTCCGCCACCACCTGCAGGCCGAACGCGTGGGCCAGCGAGATCACCGAACCCATGACGTCCTCGGCCTGCGGGTCGACGCCGAGGCCCTCGCTGAACGACCGGTCGATTTTGACCGCCACGACCGGCAGGTCCCGCATGCGGGCGATCGAGGAGTACCCGGTCCCGAAGTCGTCGATGACGATGTAGAGGCCCATCCTGCGCAGCTCCTCCAGCACCGTCCGGGCCACGTCGATGTGACGCATGACCGCCGATTCGGTGACCTCCACGACCAGGAGGTGCGATGGAAGCTCGTGGCGCTCCAGCATCTCCGCCAGGCGGCTGACCAGGTTGGGGTCGGTGAGCTGTGAAACGGCCAGGTTGAACGAGACCGGGCGGGTCACGCCGCGCCGATGCCAGGTCGCTGCCTGCGCCACGACCTGCTCCAGCAGCTGCATGCCGAGCGGCACGATCTGGCCGGTCTCCTCGGCCAGCCCGATGAACCGGTCAGGGGTGGCGACGATCCGGCCGTCACGATGCCACCGGGCCAGCGCCTCGACCCCACCCCATTCCCCCGTCGCCAGCCGGACGCTGGGCTGGTAGTGCACGGAGAACTCGCCGTCGTTGAGGCCACGGCGAAGCTGTGCCTCGAGCTCGACACGTTCGAGCACCCGCTGGCGCAGGGAGTGGTCGAACTCCACCCACCGAGCCCGACCACCCTCCTTGGCGGCGTACATGGCCGCATCGGCGTCACGCACGAGCCCCTCGGCGCTGCTGTCGTCGTCGGCGACGGCGACCCCGATGGACACCGTCAGCACGAACTCGCCGCGGTCGACGACGAACGGCTCGGTCAGCACCTCCGCGGCCAGGCGTGCCGCGTCACTGATGCCCCTCGCGGTGGCGTCGTGGAGCAGCACGGTGAACTCGTCGCCCCCGAACCGGGCGACGGTGTGCTGGCCATCGAAGGCGGCGCTGAACCGCTCGCCCAGCTCTGCGAGGATCCGGTCGCCGGTCGGATGGCCGAAGCTGTCGTTGATCCACTTGAACCGGTCGAGGTCCAGGAACAGGACCGCAGGGCGGGAGTCGCCCCGGGCCAGGCGAGCGCTGAGCTGCTGCAGGAACTGCTGGCGGTTGGGCAGCCCGGTGAGCGGATCCACCTGCGCCGTCCGGACCAGCAGCCGCTCGGCCCGTTCCCGCTCGACGGCCAGCGCCACGACGTCAGCAGCCGCTCTGACGACCATGACCTCGTCGTCGTCCGGGGTGTGCGGGGTCGATCGGTACAGCGCGAACGTCCCGAGCGGTTCGCCAGCGGCGTTCTTCAACGGGTGGGACCAGATCGCCCGCATGTCGTAGGTGCGGACGAGGTCCTGGTAGCTCCGTGTGAGCGGATCGACGAGGGTGTCGTGGATGACCACCGCCTGTCCTCGGTGGGCGGCGGTGCCACAGGCACCCTCCCCCTCGCCTATCCGCAGCCCGTCGAGGGCGTCCCTGGCCTCTCGCGGCAGGCTCGGGGCGGCGCCGTCGCGCAGGACGACCCCGTCGTCGTCGACCAGCATCACCGAGCACTGCGACCCGGGGAAGCGACGCTCGATGTCGCGGCACATCCGGTCGAGGGTGACGGCCAGCGGCTGGCCACGGACGATCTGCTGGAGGATCCCCTGATGTGTCGCCAGGTCCTCGTGGGCGCGCCGGCGGCGGACCTCGGCGTCCCGTTCGTCGGTGACGTCACGGACGACCCCGACGACCTGCGCCACACCCTCCTCGTCGACGTCGGCGTGTGCACGGGCGTGCAGCCACCTGAGGGCCCCGTCCGGCCGCGTGATGCGGAAGTGGCCGCTCCACGGCCCGCCGTCCTCCAGCATCTGCTCCCAGCTGGTGCGAAGGTCGTCTCGGTCCTCGGGGTGGACGATGTCGAGGTACGTGCTGCGGCCGATCGGTTCGGCGTCGGGGGAGACGCCGTAGAGGCGATGCATCTGGGCGGACCACCACAGCCCGTTGCGGCGGTCCCACGTCCACGTCCCGATGTCGGCGACCCGCTCGATCTGGGCGAGGCGCGCGTCGCTGGTCCGTGGGTCACCCACGTCGTACCTCCGTCGAGCTCCGGTACCGGAACCCCGCGTGGATCCCGGGCCCCGTCCCGCTCGCAGGATACCGGCACCTCCGTTGTCTGCGCGGCAGCCCGGGTCCAACGGCATCCGCGACGACGAACCTCGCTCGTCCGCAGGTCGGGCAGGAGAACGGGGCGTGACGTCGAACTGACGGAGCGATGAGCCGATTCCTCCACCAGCCGTTCCGTGCGCTCCTTTCGCTGGCCCTGGCGCTGGCCCTGCTCGCGCTGTCCCCGGTGGCGTTGCCCGCCGGCGCCGATCCGATCGACGAGAACCCCTGCACGGACACAGCGGACGCGACGAGGGACTACACCGTCGATGTGGACGGCGACACGGCCACGGGTGTCGTGGCG
This sequence comes from Euzebya rosea, assembly GCF_003073135.1. Lineage (NCBI taxonomy): Bacteria > Bacillati > Actinomycetota > Nitriliruptoria > Euzebyales > Euzebyaceae > Euzebya > Euzebya rosea. The sequence continues at coordinate 447,893 of NZ_PGDQ01000003.1, read as the reverse complement.
TTCCCCCAGCAGGACCCGCGGGCCCTCGTCGTCTTCGCCCACGGCTACAGCCACGCGTCGGCGTCCTGGGTCGAGCACTCCCGGTGGGCGGCCACCGAGCTGGGTGCGGCGGCCGTCGCCATGGACTACCGCGGCACCCACGTGGGTGAGGACGGCGCCATCCGTGGATGGCAGGTCGCAGAGGGTGCGGCCGACATGATCGCCGCCGCCCGCGACCTCGAGGGCCGTTGCGGTGGGTTCGAGACGATCGTCATATTCGGCGTGTCGATGGGTGGCAACTCCAGCGGCCTCGCGTTGGCTGCCCAGCCGACCCGCCTGGACGGGACCACTCCGCTGTTCGACTGGTGGTTCGACCTCGAGGGGGCGGCCAACGTGATCGAGACCTACCAGGGCGCCCGCGCGCTGGCCGCCGTCAACACCTTCGCCCGTTACGCCCAGGCCGACATCGAGGCGGAGATGGGCGGCACGTTCGAGGAGGTTCCGGAGGTCTACGCCGACCGAGCCGTGGTCAACCGGGTCGACGACATCGCTGCCTCGGGGGTGAAGGGCGTGTACATGGTCCACGGCGTCGAGGACGGGCTGGTCCCCTTCGACCAGGCCGCAGAGCTCCACGCCCTGCTCACCGAGGCCGGCGTGCCCACCACCTTCGACATCAGGGTCGACAACGGCGGGGCCGAGTCGGGCACCACGCTCAGCGGCTACGCCGTCCAGGGGTCGCCGCTGGCCGGCCATGCCTCGGAGACCTCCACGACCCACGTGGTCATGCGGGCGGGCTTCGACCGGCTTCGCACCCTGCTGGTGGACGGCGAGCCCATCTGCAACGCCACGACGTTGAGCAACCCCGTGATCCGTCCGACCATCAGCCGGGGCTGCTGACCGACGGCCCCGTGCCTGTCGGCGGGCAGGGGCCCAGCGGCGAGCGTACGCTGCGGGCGATGGGATCCATCGAGGTCATCGACGCCGACATCACCACGCTTCGGGTCGACGCGATCGTCAACGCCGCCAACCAGCGGCTGCGCGGCGGCGGCGGCGTGGACGGTGCGATCCATCGAGCCGGCGGCCCACGCATCCTCGAGGACTGTCGCCGCGTCGTGCCCGACGGTGCACGGCTGCCCACCGGCGAGGCCATCGCGACCACGGCGGGTGACCTGCCCGCCCGCCTCGTCGTCCACACCGTCGGCCCCGTGTACGCCGACGCCGGCGAGGACGCGCCTGCGCTGCTGCGGTCCTGCTACGAGCGGAGCCTGGCGGTGGCGGGCGACGAGGGCTGCCGGTCCATCGCGTTCCCGTCGATCTCGACGGGGGTGTACGGCTACCCGGTGGAGGAGGCCAGCCGGATCGCCATGGCGGTCCTGACCGCACACGTCGACGCCGCACGCGAACCGTCGCGCGTGGTGATGTGCTGTCACGGGGAGCACGATCGGGCCGTGTACCAGCGGGCGCTGGAGGACCTCCGGGGCGGGTGACCGGGGTCCGTGCATCACGGGGCCCGTATCCGGGTACCCACATGCCGTGTCCACCACGTCACCCACCACGGACCCGTCCGTCGCACCGCGAGGGGACTCGAGCGACTCGAGCCCGACCCTCGCGTCGATCGGACGCAGCGCGTGGCACCTCCTCGGCATCCTGCTGGCGTTCGCCGCCGTCGGCTGGCTGGTCAGCAGGGTCGCGCTGGTCGTCGTGGCGTGCATCCTCGCCCTGCTGATCGCGGCCACCATCGAACCGCTGGTCGAACGGCTGGAGGACCGTGGGGTCTCGCGCACGGTCTCGGCGCTCGGGCTGACCGTCACGTGGATCCTCGTCCTGCTGGGGGTCTTCGCGCTGGTTGGGTGGCGGTTCGTGGACCAGGTCCCCGAGCTGGCCGACCAGCTGCGCCAGGCGCTGGAACGGCTGCGCAGCCAGTTCCCGGGGCTGCCGATCCCCCGCAACGGTGGGATCGAGGAGATGTTCTCCTCGATGGCCGGTGGTGGCGAGGACAGCGGGACCAGCCCCGCGGTGTCGGGACTCCGCGTGCTCGCCGAGGTGCTGACCGGCGCGGCGCTGGCGGTGGTGCTGTCGTTCTTCCTGCTGCGCGACGGCCGCTCGATGTGGTCCTGGTTCCTCGGCCTGTTCTCCCGTGCCCGGCAGGCCCGCGTCGACCGCATGGGGCATGCCGCCTACGGCACGATCGCGCAGTACGTCCGTGGCCTGACGGTCGTCGCCGTGGCGGACGCAACCCTGAGCGCCATCGGGCTGTTCGCGCTGGGGGTGCCCCTGGCCGAGGCGCTGGTCGTGCTGACCCTCTTCGCCGCCTACATCCCGACGATCGGGGCCTTCGTGGTCGGCGGGCTGGCGGTCGCCACCGCGTTCGCGTCGGGCGGCACCGGGCTCGCGATCACCGTGGGGGTGCTCTACACCGTGATCCAGCAGGTCGACGGCAACGTCCTGCAGCCGTGGGTCATGGGCTCGCGGCTGCCGCTGCATCCGGCTGCGGTCCTGATCGCCCTGACGTGCGGCGGGCTTGTCGCCGGCGTGGTGGGTGCGCTGCTGTTCGTGCCCCTGTCCGCTGCGGTGGTCGCGGCGTTCCGGGCGTGGCGCGACGACTCGGACGGCGCACAGGAGGACGGGACCACCGTCCCAGTGGGCGAACCCGCCTGACCACATCCGTGGCCCCTGCGGTACGGACGGATTCCTGACCGGCGGGCAGCCTACCCACTCTCGCCCGGTCGATGGCTAGCCTGCGCCCATGCCGACGCTGACCATGGACCGTGCCGAGACGCTGCTTGCCGACGGCTTCAGCAAGTGGGTGTGCGAGCTGGACCTGCGCTTCGACGCCATCACCGAGGAAGGGGTCGTCATGCGGATGCCGTTCGACCCGAAGCTGTGCCGGGCCGGTGGCATCGTGTGTGGCCAGGCGTTCATGGCGCTGGCCGACACGGCGTCGGTGTTCGGCATGTGGGCGGTCGCCGGTGACATCCGCGCCTGCACCACCGTTGACCTGTCGACGCAGATGATGCGCCCGATCAGCGACGCTGACGTGCTGGCGACCACCCGGGTCCTGCGCCTTGGCCGGTCGATGGCGTTCGTGCAGGTGCTGCTGACCGCCGACGGCGACCCGCGACCCGCCGTGAACGCCCAGGTGACCCTCGCCCTGGTCTGACCGGCTCAAGCGAGCGGGCGTTCGTGCCGATGGTGGAGGAGATGATGGTCTTCGGTACCGCCAGCGGCGCGGTCTACGAGTGGCACGGCAACCTGCTGACCCGTGCCCTCGACGGCGTGCTGCAGGCCCGGACCGACATCAACGACGTGGCGCGGGTCGCCGTGGGCCAGCGCGCGGTGCTGATGACCCACGACGGCACGATCAGCCTGACCGACCGGGTCACCCGCGTCATGGTCGGTACCGGCTTGGTCGAGGCGGTCTGAGTCAGGTCGGGCGTGCGACACTCGTCCACAGCCCACCCCTTGCCGGGTTCGCCGAGGAGGTCCGACCATGCCGTCCATGTCCACTGCGGAGATCTACGCCGAGCTGGCGCCGCACCTACGACGGCTGACTGTCGACGACTACTACGGGATGCTCGACGCCGGCCTGCTGCAGGAGGACGACAGGGTCGAGCTGCTCCGGGGTGTGATCGTCGAGATGTCGCCAACCAACCCACCACACCACCTCGTCGTGGAGTGGTTGACGATGTGGGTCGCACGCCGGGTCGCCGAAGGGCTCCATGTGCGGGTCCAGAGCCCATGGTCGGCGGCGATCGACTCCGAACCCGAACCCGATCTGGTCGTGGCCCCAGCCGGTTGGCACCGCCGCCCCGCCTCCAGGCGGTCTCCCCACGAGGCGGCGCTGATGGTCGAGGTCGCCGACTCCTCGCTGCGTCGTGACCTGCTGGTCAAGGCGGCTATCTACGCCGAAGCCGGCGTGGCCGACTACTGGGTGGTCGATGTGATCGCCGAGCAGGTGGTGGTGCACCGCGACCCGGTGGACGGCGTGTACCAGTCCGTTCAGCGGGTGGGTTCGCCCGAGGTCCTGATCGGTGCCGGGGTGGACGTGCCCCTCGGCGACCTGTTCTCGTTCGTCAGAGGGGAATGACCGACGGCGTTGCCTCTCCGGAGGAGCCCCGCCTCATTCCCGGGGGACCCGTCACTCCCCGCCGGCCAGCGACAGCGTCCAGCGCTCGTAGCCGTCCGAACCGTCGGCCACTTGGTGGAACCCTGCCTGCTGATAGAGGTGGCGAGCGGGGTTGTGTGGCCGCACCCCGAGGTCCATGTCGGTCGCGCCGGCAGCGCGTGCGTCGCCCAGCGTCCGGGCCAGCAGCCCTTTGCCGACCCCGGTCCGGCGTCGCGTCGGGTCGACGTTGATCGAGACGAGGACGGCTCGCGCACCCGACGGCGTCCACATGGCGTAGCCCACCGCGACGTCGTCGACCTGGGCGACCACGGTGCGGTTCAGGTTGTCGATCCACATCGCGAGGTTGCGGTCGATGGCGTTGAGCCAGCCCTGCACCGACTCGGGTTCGACGTCGTCCATGTAGCGACGCTCGAACCGGGCGATCAGCGGTAAGTCCGCGACGATCGCCCCGCGGAGGGCCATCGCGGTTTCGGTCACGATCGACTCTGAATGGAGCGTCCGAGCACTACTCGAACGCCTCCGGCGGCGGGCAGGCGCAGACAAGGTTCTTGTCGCCGTAGGCTTGGTCGATCCGGCTCACGGGGGCCCAGTACTTGATGGTCCGGTCGGGGTAGGCGGTGCCGGGGTAGGCGGCCTCGTCGCGGGTGTAGGGGCGGTCCCACTCCCCCACTAGGAGGTCCTCGGCTGGGTGGGGGGCGTGGCGCAGCGCCGAGTCCTCGGCGGCGACCTCACCGCGTTCGACGGCGGCGATCTCCTCGCGGATGGCAAGCATCGCGTCGCAGAACCGGTCGACCTCGACCAGCGGTTCGGACTCCGTCGGCTCCACCATCAGGGTGCCGGGCACCGGGAAGCTCATCGTCGGGGCGTGGAAGCCGTAGTCGATCAGCCGCTTGGCGACGTCCTCGTTGGTGATCCCCGTCTCCTTGGTCAGGGGACGCAGGTCGAGGATGCACTCGTGGGCGACGGTGCCGTTCTCACCGGTGTACAGGACCGGGTAGGCGTTCTTGAGCCGCTCGGCGATGTAGTTGGCCGACAGGATCGCCACCGACGTCGCGTCGGTCAGCCCCTCCCCGCCCATCATGCGGATGTAGGCCCACGGGATCGCCAGGATGCCGGCCGACCCGTTGACCGCCGCGGAGATCGCCGGCGCGGCAGCGGAGCCCGGCAGGAACGGTGCGAGGTGCTCACCGACCGCGACCGGCCCGACGCCGGGCCCACCGCCGCCGTGGGGGATGCAGAAGGTCTTGTGGAGGTTCAGGTGGCTGACGTCGGCGCCGAACCTCCCCGGCTGGGCCAGGCCGACGAGGGCGTTGAGGTTCGCCCCGTCGAGGTACACCTGCCCGCCGTGCTCGTGGACGATGTCGCAGATGTCGGTGATGCCCTGCTCGAACACCCCCGCGGTCGAGGGGTAGGTGACCATGATCGCGGCCAGCGTGTCGGCGTGTTCCTCGGCCTTGGCCCGCAGGTCGTCGATGTCGACGGCACCGGCTTCGGTGGTGGCGACCACGACGACCCGCATGCCGGCCATCACGGCGCTGGCGGCGTTGGTACCGTGCGCCGAGGACGGGATCAGGCAGACGTCGCGCTGGGTGTCACCGCGGGAACCGTGGTACCCGCGGATGGCCAGCAGGCCGGCGAGCTCGCCCTGCGAACCCGCGTTCGGCTGCACGCTGACGGCGGCGTACCCGGTGATGTCGGCCAGCCACTGCTCGAGCTGCTCCACCATCAGGCGGCTGCCCGCGGTGGTGTCCTCGGGCGCGAACGGGTGGATGTCGGCGAACTGATGCCAGCTGATGGCCTCCAGCTCGACGGCGGCGTTGAGCTTCATCGTGCACGAGCCAAGCGGGATCATCGCCCGGTCCAGGGCGAGGTCCTTGGCCGCCAGCCCGCGGACGTAGCGCATGAACGACGTCTCGTTGCGGTGGGCGTGGAACACGGGGTGGGTCATGAACTCGCTCGTGCGCGCCAGCTCGGCGGGCAGCGCGGGCGGCTCGACCTCGTCGTGGTGGCCGAGCACGTCGACGCCGAACGCGGCGCAGACCACGTCCAGCTCGTCCTGCCGTGAGGTCTCGTCGAAGCTGACCCCGACGTGGTCGGCGTCGATGCGCCGCAGCAGCACACCGGCCTCGCGGGCAGCGGCGACGATGGCGTCGGCGCGGCCGGGCACGCGGGCGGTGACGGTGTCGAACACCACGTCGGCGACGACCTGGATCCCACCGGCGGTCAGCGACGCGGACAGGGTGGTGGCCAGCCGGCGGCAGTGCTCGGCGACGGCGGTCAGGCCCTCGGGCCCGTGGTAGGTCGCGTAGAACCCGGCGGCGACGGCCAGCAGGACCTGGGCGGTGCAGATGTTGGAGGTGGCCTTCTCGCGGCGGATGTGCTGCTCGCGGGTCTGCAGCGCCAGCCGGTTGGCGGGACGGCCCTTCGCGTCGACGCTGACGCCGACGAGGCGACCCGGGAGGGTGCGCTTGTAGTCCTCGCTGGTGGAGATGTAGGCGGCGTGCGGACCACCGAACCACATCGGCACGCCGAAGCGCTGGGTCGACCCGACGGCGATGTCGGCGCCCAGCTCACCGGGAGGGGTCAGCAACGTCAGCGCGAGCGGGTCGGCGGCGACGATGGCCAGGCCGCCCCGGTCGTGGATGGCGTCGATCGCCGGCCGCAGGTCCCGGACGGCCCCGCCGCTGCCGGGGTACTGCAGCAGCAGGCCGAACGCCTCGGGCAGCTCGTCGTCCCATGGGTCCACGGTGGCGACCTTGACGCCGAGCGGCTCGGCGCGGGTCTGCAGCACCGCGAGGGTCTGCGGGTGCACGTCGGCGTCGACGAGGAAGGTGTCGGGGGCGCCACGGACGGCCCGGCGGGCCATCGTCATCGCCTCGGCAGCCGCAGTCCCCTCGTCCAGCAGGCTGGCGTTGGCCAGCGGCAGGCCGGTCAGGTCGGCGACGACGGTCTGGAAGTTCAGCAGCGCCTCGAGCCGCCCCTGGGAGATCTCGGGCTGGTACGGCGTGTAGGCGGTGTACCAGGAGGGGTTCTCCAGCACGTTGCGGCGGATCACCGGCGGGGTGACCGTGCCGTAGTAGCCCTGCCCGATCAGGCTGGTGAGCGGCTTGTTCATGCCGGCCAGCTCGCGCAGCTCCTCCAGCGCCTCGTCCTCGGTTGCGGCGCCGGTGAACCCGGTCAGCGCCAGCGGCTCGGCCTGGCGGATCCGCGAGGGGACGGTGGCGTCGAGCAGCTCGTCGAGCGACCCGCGGCCGAGGGTCTCCAGCATGCGGGCGACGTCACCGTCGTCCATGCCGATGTGCCGGGTGGTGAAGGGGTGGGCGGTCACGTGAGCTCCAGCGATGGTCGAGTCAGCGCCCTCGTCCCGGTGCGGTGACGAAGGGGTGACCCCCGCTGTTCGTGGCCTGAGAGCTTCACCGGCCGGATGCGGACGGCTTTCCCCTTCGGCGCCGACCGCGATGGGCCGAGCTCTTCAGCGTGCGCCTGATCGGGCGGTCCGGGTGCCTGAGAGTTTCCGGGGCGGTTGCTCCTTCGGCGCCGGTCGGGATGGGTGCCCGACCGAACTCTCCCGCGCGACCGTGGCAGCGCACGCCGAATGGTAGCGCCCGCTCGTCCCGATCGGGACTTGTCCGGCCGTCGGCCCGGTCACCGGACCTTCACGGGACGTTCACCCCCGTGCGGAAGGTCCTCGAACCGTCGGGATCGAACTCCTCGAGTAGCGCCCCGCTCCCCCTCCCAACAGCCGCCGACGCGGAGCGCCAGGAGACACCAGTGCCCTTCGCCATGCCCACCGACCGCCGTTCGTTCCTGCAGCGCAGCGCCTACTTCATCGCCGGGGCTGCCGCTGCCGGCCCGCTGTCCGCGCTTGCCGCCAACGCCGCCCATGCCCAGACCGGCCCCGTGACCGTCGGTCCCCTCGGCCTCCACCTCGACGAGGCCCTGCAGCTGTCCGACAACGGGGGATACGGCCCCCTCCAGCCGTCCAACCTGGGCGAGGAGCTGTACCTGCCCGAGGGGTTCACGGCCACGCGGCTGTCACCAGCGGGGACCACGATGAGCAACGGCGTCCCCGTGCCCGGCGCCCACGACGGCATGGCCTGCTTCGGGATGCCCGACGGCACGTTGCGCCTGGTCCGCAACCACGAGACCTCCGGCGGATCGCCCTTCGGTGCCAACGCCTACGACACCCAGCTGGGTGGCACCACCACGATCGTGTTCGATCCCGAGGGCGACGGCGTCGAGCTGTCGACGCACCCGTCGGTGACCGGCCTCATCCGGCCGTGCGGCGGCGGTCCGACGCCGTGGGGGTCGTGGCTGGCCTGCGAGGAGACGACCGCCACGACCGGCAAGCCGCACGGCTATGTCTTCGAGGTCCCCGCCGCAGCCGATGCGCCCGTCGACCCGGTGCCGGTCGTCGCCATGGGCCGCTTCAACCACGAGGCCGTCGCCGTGGACCCCCGTTCGGGCGACGTGTACGAGACCGAGGACTCGGGGACGTCGGGCATCTATCGGTTCCGCCCCACCGAACCCGGCAACCTGGCCGCCGGTGGCGAGCTGCTGATGCTGAAGGTCGTCGGCACCGACGGCTACGACACCCGAACCGGCCAGGTCGTCGGATCGAGGCTCGGGGTCGAGTGGGTCCCGATCACCGACCCCGACCCCGACGAGTCGATCTGGCACGGCAAGAACCTGTACGAGGAGGGTGTCGCATCCGGTGGCGCGACGTTCGCACGCGGCGAGGGCGCGTGGACCGGGGTGACGACGGACGTCGCCGGCGACATCGTCGACGTCACGATCTGGTTCGCCTGCACCTCCGGGGGCGACGCCGGCGAGGGTCAGGTCTGGGCCTACCACCCCGACGTGGCCGACCCCGAGCACGGCACGCTCGAGCTGGTCTTCGAGTCCCCCGGGAACCACGTCCTCGGGCACCCCGACAACATCACCGTCCACCCGGTCAGCGGGGTCGTCACCGTCTGCGAGGACGGCGGTGGCGCGCCCCTCTCGCTGGCCGGTGAGGGACTGCCGGGGTCGACCAACGGCATCCCGGGCGAGGCGACGTACAACGAGACCCTCGCCCGTCGGCAGCGCGTCCACGGCGTGACCGCGGACGGCCGGATCTTCTCCTTCGCCCACCAGTTCGCCTCGGAGTTCGCCGGTGCATGCTGGAGCCCCGACGGGAAGTGGTTCTTCGTCAACATCCAGGGCAACGCCACCACCTACGCCATCACCGGGCCGTGGGAGAAGGGTCCCTTCGGGCGGTGACACCCCGGCCGGACGGCAGGCGATCGGGGGGGTGGTTCGGTTCGGCCGGACGCGACCGGGGAAGCCTGAGGTCTCCGTGCCGCCATCACCCCCGACGCCGCTTCCGGTTCCGTCCCTCGACGAGGTCGACGTGTGGGTCGACACCCATCTGGCGGACCTGATCGGCCCGTCGCCCGTTGCACGCCACCCGAGCATCCGCGGCGGGCAGTCGGCAGCCGATGCGGCGCTCGCCGGGTGGGACGTCCGTGGCTATGCGTCGACCCGCAACGAGGTCTGGCCCGTCAGCCGCCAGGGCGCGTCGGGCCTGTCGCCCTGGATCCGCCACGGCCTCCTCCCGCTGCGACGGGTGTGGGACCACGTCGAGGGCGGCCCGACCCGTGACGTGCGGAAGTTCCACGACGAGCTGCTGTGGCAGGAGTACGCCCGCCACCTCCACGCCCGGATGGGCCGAGCCACCGGCCGGTCGTTGCGGGCCCAGCCGCCACCCGTCGACCCGGCCGGCGCCGAACGGGCGTGGGACGGCGACATGGCCTGCATGGCGCTGACGGTCGGATGGTTGGAGGAGGGCTGGCTGCCCAACCAGACCCGCATGTGGCTGGCGTCGGACTGGACGGTCCGCCACCACGCCCGATGGCAGGACGGAGAGGACCGGTTCTTCCGCCACCTGCTCGACGGGTCGCGGGCCGCCAACCGGCTCGGCTGGCAGTGGACCGTGGGAACGGGCAGCCGGAAGCGGTACGGCTTCTCGCGCTGGCAGGTGGAGAAGCGGGCACCGGGGCTGTGCGACACCTGTCCGCTGGTCGATCGTTGCCCGATCGAGTCGTGGCCGGACGGTCCGCAGGAGAGCCCGTGGCTGGCGCAGGCCGACCCTCGCCTGCGTGGCGGCCCCGACGACGCGGGTCCGCCGAGCGCCGAGGTGACCGGCGAGCCCGAGGCGGTGTGGCTGACCGGGGAGTCCCTCGGCGACGCCGACCCTGCCCTCGCGGCATGGCCCGACCTTCCTGCCGTGTTCGTGTTCGACGCGCCGTTGCTCGCGTCGCTGCAGCTGGCCCGACCGCGGGTGGTGTTCCTCGTCGAGACCCTGGCCGACCTGGCGCGACGGCGGCCCATCGAGGTGTGGCGAGGCGACCCGAGGGTGCTGCTGGCCGGCCGTCGGCTCGCCGTGACGCACGCCCCCGTCCCCGGCTTCGGTCCCCGCGCCGCCCGGCTGGACGTCGTGGCCACACATCCGTGGCCGTGGTTGCTCAGTCCCGCCGGCGGTCCGGTCACGTCGTTCTCGGCCTGGCGGAAGGCCGTCGGCACGGTGCCGGCGCGCAATGCCCAGCTGTCGCTGGAGGTGCACTGATGGGTCGCCGCACGGTGCTCGTCCTCGGGGATCAGCTGAACCGGGCGACGGGAGCGCTGGCCGACGTCGGCCCCGAGGACGTCACCGTCCGCATGGTCGTCAGCCGTGCCAAGCTCGCCCAGCGGCCATGGCACCGCGCCAAGCTGCACCTCGTCCTCTCCGCGATGCGTCGGTTCGCCGACGACCTGCGCGAGGACGAGTTCGAGGTCGACTGGCGCGTGGAGGATCGTTGGGCCGACGGGCTGGACGGCGCCGTGGACCCGGTGGTGATGGCCCCGTCGTCGTGGGACCTCCGGCAGCGGCTGGACGGGCTGGGGGTCGAGCAGGTCCCCAACGATGCGTTCGTCGTGGGCGAGGAGGGGTTCGCGGACTGGGCGGCGGGCCGCAAGTCCCTGGGCCTGGAGTGGTTCTACCGGCAGGTCCGCACCGAGACCGGCTGGCTGATGGACGACGGCGAACCGGCCGGCGGGCAGTGGAACCACGACAAGGCCAACCGCGAACGCCCACCGGCGGACGGTGTGTCCCCTCCTCCCCCGTGGCGACCGACCGAGGACGCCCTCGACGAGGAGGTCCGCCGGCAGGTCGCCGGCTTCGAGCAGGCGCTCGGGCTGGAGCTGTACGGGTCGATGGACGAGCGGCTGTTCCCGACGTCGCGCGCCGAGTCGCTGGCGGCGCTGGAGGACTTCCTCGACCACCGCTTGGCAGGGTTCGGCCCCCTGGAGGATGCGGTGGTCGACGACGAACCGTTCATGTGGCACTCGTTGCTGTCGGTGCCACTCAACTACGGCCTGCTGCATCCCCACGAGGTCGGCGAGGCCGTCGACGCCCGCTGGCGGGACGGTCGCCGGAACCTGCCGGTCGCCTCGGTGGAGGGGTTCCTCAGGCAGGTCGCCGGCTGGCGGGAGTACGTCTGGGGCATCTACTGGTACCGGATGCCCGGTTGGCGGGAGGAGAACCACCTGGGCCACGACGGAACGGTGCCCCAGCCGTTCTGGGACGGCGAGACCGACATGGCCTGCATCGCCGGGACGATGGAGGACCTGCTGGCGCGGGGCTGGACCCACCACATCCCCCGGCTGATGCTCCTGGGCAACTACGCCCTGATGGCCGGGGTCGACCCGCAGGCGCTGACGGAGTGGTTCCACTCGATGTACGTCGACGCGTTCGACTGGGTGATGGTCCCCAACGTCATCGGCATGTCGCAGTGGGCCGACGGAGGGGTGATGGCCACCAAGCCGTACGCCTCGACCGCCCGCTACGTCAACAGGATGACGACCCACTGCGACGGGTGCGCGTTCGACCACCGCACCCGCACCGAGGACGACTCGTGCCCGTTCAACGCGTTGTACTGGGACTTCCTGTCGCGGCATCGGACGACGCTGTCGGCCAACCATCGGATGGCCCCGATCCTGGGCAACCTCGACCGGTTCTCCCGCAGCGAGCGGAACGCGATCCGCGAGCGGGCTCGGCTGTTCCGCACCGACGGTTGAGCGGGTCGTCGGGTCAGGCCCGGGAGAGGTCCTGACAGGTCGGGCAGCCCCAGATGGTCCGGGACCGGGGCGTCCACATCACGATCGGCGTGCCGCAGCGGTGGCACGGCCGGTCGTGGCGCTTGTAGACGTAGCGCTGCTCGTCACGCGGCAGCCTCGCCCGGCTGCGACGTCCCACGTCCGCGGGGTCGACGGTGACGATGCGCCCCGACTTCTCCCCCTCCTTCAGCAGGGCGACGGCGTCGTCCCACAGCGCCATGACCTGCTCGTCGGTGAGGTCGGACGCGGGGATGTCGGGGTCGATGCCGGCGCGGAACAACATCTCCGCCCGGTAGACGTTGCCGATGCCGGAGATGGCCTTCTGGTCCAGCAGCGCCTCACCGATCGGCAGCCTCCTTCGTCGCATGGCGGCCACGAACCGGGCCGGGTCGGCCCTGCGGTCCAGCGGGTCGGGCCCCAGCCGGCCGCGGATCCCCTCCTCCTCCGACGGGCTGATGATGTCCACCACCGTCGCGCCCGCCAGGTAGATCGTCGTGCCGGCCGCCGCCGCCTCGCCCTCGATGGTCCGCAGCGCCAGCCGGGTGCCGTCAGTCGGGGCCGGCGGCTCGTCGACGAAGGTGCGGAACTTGCCGAACAACCCGAGGTGGACGTGCAGCAGCTCGCCCGTGGCCGTCCCGTCGGGCGTGCCCCACTCGTAGAAGAGGTGCTTGCCGACCGCCCGGATGTCGCGGACGGTGCCCCCGTCCAGGCGGGCCGCCCCGTCGTCGAACCGCCCCTGCGGCGACCACGCGGCCACCCGCTTCCCCTTCAGGTGGCGACGCTGCAGGCGGGCATGGCGATGGATCGTGTGGCCTTCGGGCATGCCGGCCAGTCTGCCCCTCCCCCTGTGTGTCGCCCCACCCGGCGCCCGGAGCCTCTGGGTCAGGTGATGTTGCGCTCGGCGGCCCAGCGGGACAGCTCGTGGCGGTTGGAGAGCTGCAGCTTGCGAAGGACGTTGGAGGCGTGGGTCTCCACGGTCTTGACGGCGATGACCAGCGCCTCGCCGATCTCGGCGTAGGTGTAGCCGCGGGCGAGGTGCTGCAGGACCTCCCGTTCGCGAGGGGTGAGCTGCCCGAGCTCGGCGTCGACCTGGACCACCGGGATGGCCGCGAACGCGTCGAGGACGTAGCCGGCCAGCTGCGGGGAGAAGTAGGCGTCCCCGGCGGCGATGCGGCGCACGGCCGTGACGAGCTCGTCGGAGGCGACGGTCTTGGTCACGTATCCACGGGCACCGGCCCGGATGATCGCCACGACGTCGTCGGCGGAGTCCGACGCCGACAGGGCGAGGAACTCCACGTCGTCCACGCCGGCCCGACGGACTCCCTCGATGACCGCGGCGCCGCCCCCGTCGGGCAGGTGCACGTCGAGCAGCACGACCGCCGGTCGGGCGTCCACGATCCCCTCGATGGCCTCGGCGACGGTGCCGGCCTCACCGGCGATCCACAGCGACTGGGCGATCTCGGCGCGCAGGCCGGACCGGAAGATCCGGTGGTCGTCGACGACGTAGACCTTGAGGCGTTCGTTCATGGCTGCTCCTGTCCGTCGACGGCGATCCGGAGTGCCACCTCCGTGCCGCGGCTCGGCCCGCTGCTGATGGTCGCCGATCCGCCGGCTCGGTGCATCCGGCCACGGATCGACCCGGTGACCCCGTGTCGGTCCGCCGGCAGGTCGTCGGGGTCGAAGCCGATCCCCCGGTCCCGGATCCACACGGCCACGGTCGCCCCGTCCCGCTCGGCGAACACGTCGACGGTGTCCACGCCGGCATGCACGGCCGCGTTGGCCATGGCTTCCCTGGCGGCACGGGCCAGCGCCCCGACGCCCTCGTCGACCGGTGGGACGGGCAGGTCGGCCGCGCCGCCGACGCTGACCACCCGGACGGAGACGCCGTAGCGCTCCTCCATGTCCTCGGCGTGGGCCTCGAGGGTCGGGCCGAGGCGGCCGAGGGGCTTCGGGACGTCGGGATCGTGCCCATCATCGTCCCCCGCCGACGCAGGCCCCGATCGCGCCGACCGGGGCGCGGACGACCCCAATGACGACCCCGTTGACGGCCCCGATGACGACGCCGCGACGACCACCGGGCCGGTCTCCGGCGGGAACAGCCATTCGCGGAGCTCGCGTTCCTGGCGGCGGGCCAGCGAGCGGACGGCGCCTGCGTCGTCGGCGCGTCGCTGGACCAGGGCGAGGGTCTGCAGCACCGAGTCGTGCAGGTGGGTGGCCGTCGTGGCCCGCTCGCGCGCGACGGCGAGCTCGGACTCCGCCAGCCGGGTCCGTTCCTCCTGCCGGCGCAGGACCTGCACGCCCAGCCACAGCGCCGACGCGCCCAACCCGTAGAACAGGACGTTGGAGGTCGCCGACGGCAGGGAGGGCGTGCCCACCGAGAAGAGGTTCAGCAACGTCGCCGCGCTGAGGACCGCCGCGGCGACGCCGACGCCGGTCCGGTCGGCAACCGCCAGCGCGACGACCAGCGACGCGAACGGGTACCCGCCGGCGAACCCCGTCGTCTCACCGAAGAACCCGGGCCCGAGGATCACGACCACGGTCACGGCCACGTCGACCCATGCGGCGAACGACCCAGCGGCCGACCCCCGCTCGATCAGGCCGGTGCGCCACGCCAGGACGGCCCAGGCGACCGCGAAGGCCGTCACCGCCCAGGAGGCCACCGGGGCGACCAGCTGGCCGGCCGCCCAGGTCGTCGCGACCAGCAGCACGATCCAGACCGCGCCGATCAGGCGCAGGACCACGGCCACGCGCCCGAGCGCCGCGTCGACACCGGAGTTCACGGTCTCCATCATGCGGGCAGACGCCACGATCGGCGGGCTTCTGCATCCTCTGCGCACCCCGCGGTCGTGCCGTTGGGCTCCCGCGCATCGGATATGTCACAATCGGCGGCCCTGAACGTCAGCAGGGCCCCAGCTGCCCACACGGCAGCGTGTTACGGGCCCGCCATTCACGACACGGTGCGCACCCCGCACGCCGGTAGTCGATGCCGGACTTCGATGAGCTGGCAGGATTCCCCCTCACGAGCTCGGGCCCACACCGGGCCACCAGAACCATGGAGGATGCATGGGTCGCCGACCCGCAGACGCCCCAACCACCACCACCGCCGCCCCGCCCGGGGCCAGCGGCCGGGTGACCAGCACCACTGACCGTCTTCGCGAATCCCTGCCACGCCTGCATCGGCGTGCGTACCTCGCGCTGGGCGGCCTGGCGATGCTGGCCACGGGCTGCTCGGTGGACCTGGATGGCTCCGACACTGCCCAGATCCCCGGTCCCAACCCCAACCGTCCGCTGCCGGCCGACGCCCTGAACCCCCTGGGTCCGGTGGCGCGATCGCAGGACGAGCTGTGGGACATCGCCTACCCCATCACGATCGCGGTCTTCCTGCTGGTCTTCGGTGGCCTGGCGTTCATCGTCGTCCGCTTCCGCGACAAGGGACAGACCGAGCTGCCCAAGCAGGTGCACGGCAACACCCGGCTGGAGATCGCCTGGACGCTGATCCCGGCCGTCATCCTCGCCGTGATCGCCGTGCCGACGGTGCAGAAGATCTTCGAGCTGGCCGAACCGCCCGCCGAGGACGCGGTCCTCGTGACCGCGGTCGGCAAGCAGTACTGGTGGGAGTTCCAGTACACCGAGGAGGACTTCTACACCGCCTCCGAGCTGCACATCCCGGTCGGCCGCGAGGTCTTCATCGAGCTCGACGGCACCGCCGACGGTGCCGACGTCATCCACTCCTTCTGGGTGCCGAGCCTCGCCGGCAAGCGTGACTACGTGCCGGGCGGCCAGCGCCAGCTGCGGATCGAAGCCGACGAGCCGGGTGTCTACCCCGGCCTGTGCGCGGAGTTCTGCGGCCTGTCGCACGCCAACATGCGCTTCACCGTGATCGCCCACGAGGAAGCCGACTACGAGGCCTGGGTCGACCGGATGCAGCAGCCCGTCGCCGAACCCGAGGACGAGCTCGTCGCCCAGGGTGCGGAGATCGCCGGCAGCGTCTGCATCGGGTGCCACACGTTCACCGGGCTGGAGGGCAACGCCGACTCCCGCTTCGGGCCCAACCTGACCCACTTCGCCGCACGCGAGGCCTTCGCCGGCTACATCTTCGACTCGCCGTTCGGCGACGAGGTCGAGGACCCCGAGCTGGCCATGGAGCGCATGGAGCAGTGGATCCGCGACCCCCAGTCGCTGAAGCCCGGCGCACAGATGCCCGGCTTCGGCAGCGGTGGCGACGCCCTGACCGATGAGCAGATCGACGCCGTGATCGCCTACCTCGGAACCCTGGAGTAACCCAGTGAGTGCCATCGCAACCACCCGCCGAGGGATCTTCCCTCGCCCCACCAAGACGACCGGCATCGTGTCGTGGTTGACCACCGTCGACCACAAGCGCATCGGCATCATGTACGGCGTCGCCGCGCTGTTCTTCTTCGTCGTCGGCGGCCTCGAGGCGCTGCTCATCCGCGCCCAGCTTGCCGGCCCCAACGGCGAGATCCTGTCGGCCGACGCCTACAACCAGATCTTCACCATGCACGGCCTGACGATGGTGTTCTTCGTCGTCATGCCGCTGGGCGCGGCCTTCATGAACTACCTGCTGCCGCTGCAGCTCGGTGCTCGTGACGTCGCGTTCCCCCGCATCAACGCCCTCTCCCTGTGGGTGTGGCTGGCCGCGGGTGTCTTCCTGTACTCCGCGGTGCTCTTCGACGGCCTGCCCAACGGGTCGTGGGTGAACTACTCACCGCTGGCCGGCCAGATCGGTCCCGACCCGGCGTCGCTGACCCTCTCCGAAGCCGCCGCCGTGCACCAGTCGCGGATGCTCTTCTACTCCCTGGGCCTGCAGATCGCCGGTGTCGCCTCGCTGGCCTCCGCGGTCAACTTCATCACCACGGTCCTCAACATGCGCGCGCCGGGCATGACCCTCATGCGCATGCCGGTCTTCACCTGGATGACCTTCGTGGTGGCCTTCCTGCTGCTGTTCGCCATGCCGGTCATCGGCATCGCCCTGTGGCAGCTGATGTTCCAGGTCCGCTTCGCCGCACCGTTCTACGACCCCACCAACGGCGGCGACCCGGTCCTCTGGCAGCACATGTTCTGGCTGTTCGGCCATCCGGAGGTCTACATCATGATCCTCCCGGCCTTCGGCATCATCTCCGAGATCCTGCCGGTCTTCAGCCGCAAGCCCCTCTTCGGGTACTCCGCGATCGTCTTCTCGGGTATCGCCATCGGCTTCATGGGCTGGGGCGTGTGGGCCCACCACATGTTCACCGCGGGCCTGGGCCCCGTCGCCGACGCCTCCTTCGGCATCGCGACGATGTTCATCGCGGTCCCCACCGGCATCAAGATCTTCAACTGGCTGGGCACGATGTGGGGCGGGCAGATCCGCTTCACCACCCCGATGCTGTTCTCCATCGGCCTGGTGTCGATGTTCACCATCGGTGGCCTCTCGGGCGTCACCCACTCCCTGGTCCCCCACGACACCCAGCAGCACGACACCTACTACATCGTGGCGCACTTCCACTACGTGCTCTTCGGTGGTGCGCTGTTCGGCCTGTTCGGTGGCATCTACTTCTGGTTCCCCAAGATGTTCGGCCACCTGCTGAACGAGAAGCTCGGCAAGCTGCACTTCGCGTTGATGCTGATCGGCTTCAACCTGACGTTCGCCCCGATGCACCTCCTCGGCCTCAACGGCATGCCGCGGCGCTACTACACCTACGCCGACGGCATGGGCTGGAACTTCTGGAACGCCATCGTCGGTGTCGGCGCGCTGATCATCGCGGTGTCCTTCATCGTGTTCGTGGTCAACGTCTTCGTGTCCCGCAAGAACCCCGCTGCTGGCGCCGACCCGTGGGACGCCCGCTCCGTGGAGTGGCTGACCTCCTCGCCGCCGCCCGTCCACAACTTCGACGAGATCCCGACGATCTCCGACCGCGACGAGCTGTGGTACCGCAAGTACACCCAGGCCCCCGACGCCGAGCCGGTCCGCGTGCCGGCCGGCGGGTCCACCGACAACCCCGGTGGTCCCTACGGCGACCGCGTCAGCGGCAAGACCGCCAAGGAGCTCGGCATCCACATGCCCGATCCCTCCTGGTTCCCGCTGACCCTGTCGATCGGCCTGCCCATCGCCGCGTACGGCGTGTTCTACGAAGGTGCCACCATGATCGCCCTGCTGGCGGTCGGTGGGATCATCACCTTCGGCTCGATGATCGGCTGGGCCCTGGAGCCCAGCGCAGAGGGAGACCACTGATGGCCGCTGACACCGCCCACGCCGACGCGGGACACCACCCGCCGACCAGCCTGGGGATCAGCAACGAGAAGCTGGGCATGTGGACCTTCATCGGGTCCGAGTGCCTGTTCTTCGGCGCGCTGATCGCCACGTACCTGCTGTACCTGAACCGGACCAACGACGGTCCGACCGCGCTGGACATCTTCGACATCCCGTTCACCTCGGCGTCGACGTTCATCCTGCTGATGAGCTCGCTGGGCATGGTCCTGGCGCTGGACGCCCTGCAGCGCAACAACCTGCGCAGCTTCCGGGTCTGGACGCTGACCACGGCGTTGCTCGGCGCCATCTTCCTCGCCGGGCAGATCTACGAGTTCACGATCTTCGTCGAGGAGGGCTTCAAGCTGGAGACCAGCCCGTTCTCCTCGTCCTTCTTCGTCCTCACCGGCTTCCACGGCATCCACGTCACCATCGGCGTGCTCATGCTGCTGGCCCTCTGGGCGCTGTCGCTGGGCGGCAAGTTCGGTCCGGAGAAGTCCGAGACCGTCGAGCTGGTCGGCCTGTACTGGCACTTCGTGGACATCGTCTGGATCGTCATCTTCACCGTCATCTACCTGATCCCTGTCGGGTAGGAGGGACCCTTCACCATGGCTGAGAACGAAGAGCACCACGACCACCCGTCCCGCTCGACCTACCTCGAGATCGCCGGGATCCTGGCGGTCATGACCACCCTCGAGGTGCTGCTGTACGTCTTCCGCGAGCAGCTCGGGCGCCAGGTCACGACGCCTGCCCTGATCATCCTGACGATCGGCAAGTTCGTCCTCGTCGGCGCGTGGTTCATGCACCTCCGCTTCGACAACAAGGTCCTGCGACGCATGTTCATCGCGGGCATCGCCCTGGCCGCGGCGGTCTTCACCGTCGTCGCTGCCGACTGGTTCCTGGCCGCCACCGGCCCGGGCTTCTAGCCCTCCTCCCCCACACCGGAGCCACCCGTGCCCACCATCGACCCGAGCATCGCCCTGCGACCCCAGGCGTCCCCCGACGCGTGGCTGCTGATGCTGTTGCTCGGGGGTGGGTACCTGTACCTGCTCAGCGCCTGGGGGCCGACCTCGGCGCCCAAGCACCTGGCACGATCGGGCTGGGCGACCCGGCAGCAGAAGGTCCTGTACTTCACCGGTGTCCTCGTCTTCGGGATCGGGGCCAGCTCCCCGATCCACAACGTCGGCGAGAACTACCTGTACAGCTTCCACATGGTGCAGCACCTGATGTTCCAGCTGGTGGCGGCACCCCTGCTGATCCTCGGCAGTCCGGCCTGGATGCTGCGGCGCATGCTGGTGCGCCCCGGGGTGCTGCCGGTCGCGAGGGTCATCACCAAGCCCCTCGTCGCCCTGCTGCTGGTCAACGCGTTCGTCGCGACGGCGCACACGCCGCAGTTCGTCGAGGCCACGCTGTCCAACGGCCTGTTCCACCTGTTCACCCACTTCCTGTGGGTGTTCGTCGGCCTGCTGATGTGGTGGCCGGTCATGTCGCCCCTGCCGGAGGTACCGCACTACAGCTACCTCGGTCGGATGGGCTACCTGTTCAGCCACTCGATCCTGCCGACCGTGCCGGCGTCGTTCCTGACGTTCGCCAGCACCCCCCTGTACTCCTCCTACGAGAACGCACCCCGCATCTGGGAGTTCATCACCCCCCTGGTGGACCTCCAGATCGCCGGGTTGCTCATGAAGATCGGTGGCGGGCTGCTCCTGTGGTCCGTCATCGCCGCCCTGTTCTTCCGTTGGTCCCACGAGGACCGAACCGGCGGTCCCGACGCCCTGTACTGGCGGGACTTCGCCGGCACCGACCAGACACCGGAGCTCGTCAAGCGATGAACCAGACCACCCGTCGGCGCGTGTTCGTGCCGCTCGTCATGCCCCTCACCCTCCTCGGCGCCGTCCTGCTGTTCTCCGGATCGCTGTCCAGGGTGCTGCTGGCCGTCGAAACCGAGGTCAGCGTCCTGGTGGCCGTCCTTGCGGCCGGCTACGTGATGGCGACCGCGTTCGTCGTCGAGCGCAACCCCGACATCTCCTCCCGCGCCCTGGGCGTCGGCATGGTGCTCGGCATCGCCGGCATCGTCGGCGCCGGCATCGTGGCCGGTTCCGTCGGCATCCGCGACGTGCACCACGAGGAGCACGCAGAGGAGGGTGGGGAGGTCGCCGAGGAAGGCGCCGTCGCCATCCCCGAGGGCGCGCTCGTCTGGGGGGCCGACAACGGCCTGGCCTACACCTCCGCCCCGTCGGAGGGCACGGCCGGCGAGAACATCATCGCCATCGACAATGCTGGCTCGCTCGAGCACAACGTCGTCTTCGAGGGCCTCAACAACGATCAGCCCGTCGTGGCCTCGGCCGGCGGCGCCGACGTCGCGCCCTTCGGCCTGGACGCCGGCACCTACACCTACTACTGCAGCATCCCCGGCCACCGTGCCGCCGGGATGGAGGGCGAGATCACCCTCTCCTGACCCCCGGGCTCCCAGTCCACCCCCTCGAGCCGAGGAAGAAGACCCCGCACCCCGTGCAGCCCTCCCCCACCCCCTTCGACATCGAGACCTGGTTCGCCGAGCGGACCTTCACCGCAGGACAGTTCGACCCCACCGACCTCGCCGCCCGCAAGGCGGAGCAGGACGTGACGGTCAGCGTGGTCCTGCCGACCCGCAACGAGTCGGCCACGGTCGGGGGGGTGATCGACTCGGTCATGTCGCTGGCCGGCGAGCTGGTCGACGAGATCGTCGTGCTCGACGGGGGGTCCAGCGACGACACCCAGCGCGTCGCGGCCGACCACGGCGCACGGGTGCACACCGACATAGGGGTCTTCCCCGACCTCGGTCCCGGGCTGGGCAAGGGCGACGCGCTGTGGCGCAGCCTCGCGGTCACCAGCGGTGACATCGTCGCCTTCATCGACACCGACATCCGCAACCCCGACCCGCGGTTCGTCTCCGGCTTGCTCGGCCCGCTGCTGACCGACCCCGACGTCGAGCTGGTCAAGGCCTTCTACGACCGGCCGGTGGAGCTCGACGGGGTCATGCACGCCTCCGGCGGCGGACGCGTCACCGAATTGCTGGCCCGGCCGTTGCTCAACCTGTTCTGGCCGGAGCTCGCCGGGCTCGTCCAGCCCCTGTCCGGGGAGTACGCCGGCCGGCGCACCCTGCTGGAGTCGATCCCGTTCCTGACCGGCTACGGCGTGGAGGTCGGCATGCTGATCGACACGTTGCGCCTGCGGGGTGCCGGCGCGATCGCGCAGGTCGACGTGCAGCAGCGCATCCACCGCAACCAGTCCCTCGAGGCGCTCAGCCGCATGGCGTTCGGCGTTGCCCAGGCGGCGCTTCGACGCCTTCCCGACGCCGACCGGGCCCAGCTCGGCGACCTGCCCACGGCCTACCGCCAGTTCGTCCGCGGCGACGACGGCACCGTCGGGATGTCGGAGGCACAGTCGATCGCCATCGTCGAGCGGCCGCCGATGGGCTCCCGCCGCTGAGGATCCCGCTCCACCGGACAGGGGTCAGTCCTCGTCCAGGGCCAGCCAGGCCACGCCCCACGGGGGCAGCACGAGGACGTCGTCGGGACCGTAGGGCGTCGTCCCGGGCGAGCCCAAGCGGTCGCGCCACCGACCCCCGACCCCGAGGTCACCCAGCCGAACGGCCCTGTCACGGTCCGAAACGCTGACCAGCACCACGTGCCGGTCCGGTCCCTCACCCCGCTGGACCCCGAACAGCCACGACGGTCCGGCCAGCACCCGCTGGGGGCTGTGCGGGTCGAACGCGGGGCTGCTGGTGCGCAGGGCCACGAGCTCGGCCAGGCCGTGGAAGACCGCCGACACGAAGGACCCGTCGCGCTGCAGGTCGGCCATCAGCTCGTCGAGCAGCAGCCGACGTCGGTTGACCGTCCGCAGCCGGCCGGTCTGCTGGACGCCGTCGGTCCAGTTGCGCACCCCGAGGAGTGAACCGGCCCACATCCCGGGGACGCCCTGGAGGGCGAGGAGGATCGCATGGGCGGCGACGATCCGCTGGATCGTGCCCCCGTCGTCGGCCACCGCGTCGAGGGCGTCGAGGACCGTCGTGTTCAGCTCGTAGGGCAGCTGGCGCCCGTTCGGGCCGGAGCGGTAGGACACCCCTCCCCCGGCGGCGCGAGCCAGCGCGCACAGCCCGTCGACCTGGGTGGACGACACCAGCCCCTCGGCGGGTCGGAGCCCGATGCCGTCGTGGGAGGCGAGGAAGTTGAAGAACGTCCCCTGGCCGGGCGGTGGCTCCAGCGATGCGGCCCAGCGGGTCAGGTCCTGGGCGTTGCCCCACATGAACGAGGCGAGGACCAGGGGTGCGAGTGCGAACTGGTAGACGAGATGTGCTTCGTCGCTGCCGTCACCGAAGTAGCTGATGTTCTCCTCGTGGGGGACGTTCGTCTCGGTGATCAGCATGCTGCCGGGGGCACACCAGTCCAGCATGGTCCGCCACAGCCGGATGACCTCGTGGGTCTGCGGCAGGTGGATGCAGGGGGTGCCGCTCTCCTTCCACAGGAAGGCGACGGCGTCGAGGCGGATGACCGACGCGCCGCGCTCGACGTAGCCGAGCAGGACGTCGGTCATGTCCACGAGCACGTCGGGGTTGCCGTAGTCGAGGTCCACCTGGTCGGGCGAGAACGTGGTCCACGCGTGGCGCACCAGCCCGTTCGGTGCCTCGAATGGCGTCAGCAGCGGGCTGGTGCGGGGGCGGACGACCTCGGAGGTGTCGAACGACTCGTGCGGGCTCAGGACGTGTCCTGTCCAGTCGCGCACATGGGTGGAGGACGCCGACATGTGGTTGACGACGGCGTCGACCATCAGGCGTCGTCCACGCCCGACCGCGACGACGTCGTCCCAGTCCCCGACCGCGGGATCGACCGCCCGGAAGTCCACGACCGCGAAGCCGTCGTCGGACGTCCACGGGTAGAACGGCAGCAGGTGGACGCCGTTGACGACGTCGGCCAGCGGTCCCGACAGCAGCTCGTCCATGACCTGCAGCGGTGGTCGGCGGCCGTCGCCGACATGGTCGGCGTAGGCGATCAGCCACACGTCGTGCTGGTCCAGCGGACGGACCTCCCGGGGGCGCCGATGGCGTTCGGCGAGCGCCATCAGGCGTGGCAGCGTCACCTCTGCGACATCGGGCGGATACAGGGCGGAAAGGTGTGTGCGCAGGGCGGAGTCGAGCACTTCCACAGCCTGCCACCGATCGGTCCGCGGACCCAGCCTCGGCTGCACGAACCACCCGGTCGTCGGCTACATTCGCCACCGGCGGACGTGTGATCCGACCGCCACCCGAATACCGCGTTACGCCCCGACCCAAAGGCATCTCCCATGACTGACCACGCACGCATCGAGCTGGAAGGCGATCACTTCGAAGCACCGGTGGTCCAGGGAACCGAAGGTGATCGCGGCATCCACTCCTCCGGCCTGCGTGGGGCCACCGGGCTGACCACCTACGACCCCGGCTTCGCCTCCACCTCCTCGTGCCGAAGCGACATCACCTACCTCAACGGTGAGGCGGGCATCCTGCGCTACCGCGGCTACCCGATCGAGCAGCTTGCGCAGTCCTCCAACTTCCTGGAGGTCTCCTACCTGCTGATCTTCGGCGAGCTGCCCACCCAGTCGGAGCTGGACTACTTCGAGCAGCAGATCACCATCCACACGCTGCTCCACGAGGACATGCGCCAGTTCTTCGACGCGTTCCCCAAGAGCGCGCACCCGATGGCGATCCTCTCCGCGGCCACGGCTGGCCTGTCGACGTTCTACCAGGACCACTACGACCCCAAGGACGAGCGGGACGTCGAGGTGTCGATCTACCGCCTCATGGCCAAGATGCCGACGATCGCGGCGTGGTCGTACAAGAAGTCCATCGGGCAGGCGTTCATCTACCCGTGGAACAAGCTGAGCTACCCGGCGAACTTCCTCCACATGATGTTCGGCGTGAAGGCCGAGCCCTACGAGGTCGACCCCGAGATCGCCAAGGCGCTGGACCTGCTGTACATCCTGCACGCCGACCACGAGCAGAACGCCTCCACCACGGCCGTGCGCCTGGTCGGCTCGACGCAGGTGAACATGTTCGCCGCCATCGCGTCGGGCATCAACGCGCTGTGGGGCCCGCTGCACGGCGGCGCCAACCAGGCCGTCCTGGAGATGCTGGCGGAGATCCGCGACGCCGACGGTGACACCGCCTCGTTCGTCAACCGGGCCAAGGACAAGAACGACCCGTTCCGCCTGATGGGCTTCGGGCACCGCGTCTACAAGAACTTCGACCCGCGGGCCACCATCATCAAGGAGACCGCGGACAAGGTCCTGCAGAAGCTGGCGCCCAACGACCCGCTGTTCGAGATCGCCAAGGAGCTGGAGGAAGTCGCCCTCAACGACGACTACTTCATCGAGAAGAAGCTGTACCCCAACGTCGACTTCTACTCGGGCCTGATCTACCGGGCCATGGGCCTGCCGGTGGAGATGTTCACCGTCATGTTCGCCATCGGCCGCCTGCCGGGCTGGATCGCCCAGTGGAAGGAAATGATGAGCGACCCCGACACCCGCATCGGCCGCCCCCGGCAGATCTACACCGGCGCCGCCACCCGCGAGTACGTCCAGATCGAGGACCGCTGACGCGGTCCCCGATCTGTTCCACATGATCCTCGCTGCGCTCGGATGGTCCTCGGCGCCGTGACTCCCGTCTTCCCTCGTCGATTCTCGCCCCTCGCTCCGCATCGGGCCTGCGAGTCTCCTCAGTCCAGACGGGGTGCGCCTGCGGCGGTGCACGCAGGATGATCCAGATCGGTTGACGGAAACAGGAACGCCCCGCCCACCGGCGGGGCGTTCTGCATGATCCTCGCTGCGCTCGGATTCCTCGGCTCCGTGACCCTCGGGCGCCTGCGACGGTGGACGCAGGACTGCCCAGAGTCAGCCGTGTGCTCAGCCGGCGATACCAGCCCGGGGGGACACCCCCCGTACCCCCCGAATCGCCGGATTGCGGTCCAGTGGTGTCCTCATCCGGCGATCTCGCTGAGGGCTCGGACGGCGACGGCCAGGGCGTCGAGGTCGACCTCGGGCTGGCCCTGAACCTGGCGGGCCAGGCCCACGGCACGTTCGACCGTGCCGGCGCGGGAGGTCAGGAACCCGTCCACGACCTCGGCCGGTTCGGTCTCGAGGTCCGCCATGGCCAGCGCCTCGCGGGCGGCGGCGTGGTGCAGGCGGCGAACGTCGTCGACCAGCCCGCGGTGCTGCCAGCGTTCCCAGCGACCGTGCGGCTCGTAGGCCTTCAGGCTGCGGGTCATCTGCTCCAGCGGCAGCCGTTCGGCCACCAGCTGGTACACCACCCCGATGTCGGTCAGGCGGCGGTCGGTCGTGCGGGCCGTCGCCGCCACCCCCGGCACCAGGGTCAGCGCCGACAGTCGGGCCAGCCGGTCGGCCAGGTCGTCGTCGATGCCGAGGTCCACCCACCGTGTGGCCGTCCGCTGGATGGCCACGTGCTGCTCGCTGGCGCGGGTGGTGCCGACCAGGTCGAACAGCTCGAGGAAGGCCGGCCGGTCGGCGGCGATGGCGCCGGCGATGTCCCCGGTCCTCCCCTGCCGCACGAACGACCTGGCGAACGCGTCGACCAGCTGGTCGACCTGCGCCTTCAGCTCCAGCTGCAGCGTCGGGTCGATCCGATCGTCCTGCGCCTCCACCTCTCGCCACAACGCGTCGGCGTCGATGACCTCGCGGGCGATCCAGTAGGCCCCCGCCACGGTGGAGACGTCCACACCGAGGTCGGTCGACGTGCGCGTCGCCCAGGTGATCCCCATCCGGTTGCAGAGGTCCCCGGCCACGATGGTGGCGACCAGGTCGCGACGCAGCCGGTGCTCCTGTGCCAGGTCGGCGAACCGTGTCGCTGCCTCGCCCGGGAAGTAGCTGGCCCGCACCGGCTCGAACGCCGGCTGGTCGACCACGCCGTCGGCCAGCAGCTGGTCGGTCACGTCGATCTTGGCGTAGGCCAGCAGCACCGCCAGCTCCGGACGGGTGAACCCCGCCCCCTGCGTGCGACGCTCCTCGACCTCGGCGGTGTCGGGCAGCAGCTCGACCGCTCGGTCGAGCCGTCCGCGGGACTCCAGCGACTGCATCATCTGCTCGTAGGCGCCCATGCCGCCCGGCGCCGAGCCGATCTCCTGACTGATCGCCCACGTCTGCAGGTACTGGTCGCGGAGGACCTGGTCGGCGACGTCCTCGGTCAGGCGAGCCAGCAGGTCGTTGCGGTTGTCCGGCTCCAGCTCACCGGCGTTGATGGCCAGCGACAGCAGGATCTTGAGGTTGACCTCGCGGTCGGAGGTGTTGACGCCCGCAGCGTTGTCGGTGGCGTCGGTGTTGCAGCGTCCACCACGTCGGGCGTAGCCGATGCGGCCCAGCTGGGTCATGGCCAGGTTGCCACCCTCCCCGACCACGCGGGCGCCGACCTGGTCGGCGTTGACGCGGACGGCGTCGTTGGCACGGTCCCCGACCTCGCCGTTGCTCTCCTCGCGCGACTTGACGTAGGTCCCGATGCCGCCGAACCACAGCAGGTCCACCGGTGCCTTCAGGATGGCGTTGATCAGCTCGGGCGGTGACAGCTCCTCGGCGTCGATGCGCAGGGCCTCCCGGGCCTCCGGCGACAGCCGCACGGACTTCACGGTCCTGGAGAAGACGCCGCCACCGGCGGACAACAACGACTGGTCGTAGTCCTGCCACGACGAACGGGGCAGCTCGAACAACCGGCGACGCTCCTCGAACGACGTCTCCTCGTCGGGCGTCGGGTCGATGAAGATGTCGCGGTGGTCGAAGGCCGCGACCAGTCGGATCGCGCGGGACCGCAGCATGCCGTTGCCGAACACGTCACCGGACATGTCCCCGACCCCGACGACGGTGATCGGGTCGGTCTGCACGTCGATGGACAGCTCGCGGAAGTGTCGCTGCACCGCGACCCACGCGCCTCGGGCCGTGATGCCCATGGCCTTGTGGTCGTAGCCCTGCGACCCGCCGGAGGCGAAGGCATCGTCCAGCCAGAAGCCGTACTCCGCGGAGATGCCGTTGGCGATGTCGGAGAACGTGGCGGTGCCACGGTCGGCCGCGACGACCAGGTAGGGATCGTCACCGTCGGCCCGGACGACGTGCTCGGGCGGGACGACGTCGCCGTCGACGATGTTGTCGGTCACGTCGAGCAGGCCGCGGATGAAGACGCGGTACTGCGCCTCGACCTCCGCGCGCAGCTCCGCGCCGTCCACCGGCCGGTGCTTCAGCACGAAGCCGCCCTTGGACCCCGTCGGCACGATCACCGCGTTCTTGGTGACCTGGGCCTTCATCAGGCCGAGCACCTCGGTGCGGAAGTCGTCCAGCCGGTCGGACCAGCGCAACCCGCCGCGGGCGACGGGGCCGCCGCGAAGGTGCACGCCCTCCATCTCCGTGGAGTACACGAAGATCTCGCGGTACGGCACGGGCTTGGGCACACCGGGAACCCGGGATGAGTCGATCTTGAGCGACAACCACGGACGACGACGCCAGCGGTTGGTCCGCAGGGTCGCGTCCATGACACCGAGGAACGACCGGAGGATCCGGTCCTGGTCGAGCCGCTCGACCGCCTCCAGCGCGCTGAGGACGTCGTGGCGGGCCGAGTCGGCGGCCACCAGCCGCGCCTCCTCGTCCTCGATCGCCGGGTCGAACCGGGCGTCGAAGTAGGCGATGAGGGCCCGGGCGACGGCCGGGTACTCGATCAGGGCGTCGTTGGTCGTCGCCTCGGTGTAGGTCGTCCCGATCTGGCGCAGGTAGCGGCGATAGGCACGCAACACGGTGACCTGCTCGATGGACATGTCGGCCCCGAGCACGAGCCGGTTCAACGAGTCGACGGACGCGCGCCCCTCCCACATGGCGACCGCTGCATCGGCAAGGCGTGGCCCGTCGGACCGGACGTCGATGGGCAGCCCCTCGGTCCGGACCCCGTAGTCGTGCATCTGCAGGGCACCCCAGACCGGTGAGGTGTCCATCCGGTAGGGCTGCTCCTCCACCACGATCAGGCCCAGGGACTCCAGGAGCGGGAGGAACCCGGAGAGCTCCACGCCCTCGCCCGCCTTGTACAGGCGGAACCGCAGCAGTCGCTCGCGAGACGACGTCCCGTTGGGCGACGGCGGCCGGATCAGGCGCATGCGGACGGCGTCGGGGCCGTCGAGCGCCTCGAGCTCCTCGATGTCGGTGACCGCGGTGGCCACCGCCGTGCTCTCGGTGTAGGCCACCGGCAGCACCCTGCACCACTGCTCGGCGGCGATCCGGGCGTCCGCCATCCCCCGACGGCCGGCGAGCGCTTCGGTGAGCGCGTCGGAGAACGTCCGGGTCAGCCGCTGGATCTCCTGCTCGACCGCGTCGACGTCGAGGGGTGACGTGACGCCCTCGGGCAGGTGCAGCGTGAAGTGCAGCAGCGGCTGGTCGCGTTCGGTCATCGACAGCTGGTAGTCGACGGTCGTGGCGCCCGAGCGCTCCTGGAGCAGCTCCTGCACCTGGCTGCGCAGCTCGGCGGAGAAGCGGTCCCGCGGCACCGTCACCAGCGCCGACACCGACCGCCGCACGGGCTCCTGGCGGACCAGCAGGCGGACCTCCTGCCGGCGGGAGACCTCCAGCAGCTTCACCATCGTCTGGCGCAGC
Source organism: Euzebya rosea (assembly GCF_003073135.1). NCBI lineage: Bacteria > Bacillati > Actinomycetota > Nitriliruptoria > Euzebyales > Euzebyaceae > Euzebya > Euzebya rosea. The sequence continues at coordinate 418,761 of NZ_PGDQ01000003.1, read as the reverse complement.
TCGTCGACGTCGCTCTCGAACAGCTCCTGCTTGGGGAAGGCGTCGAACAGGGTCCGCAGCGCGCGTTCGTCGTGGCTGTGGTCGACGACGTCCTCGGCCTCGAGGACCAAGCGCAGCTTGCGACGCAGCACCGGGATGGTCGACGCGGGTTCGACGAACGCCTTCTGGGCGAGCAACCCGAGGATGCGGTGTTCCCCGACGAGGCGTCCCGACGGGTCGACCTTCTGGATGGACACGTCGATCATCCGGACCTGCCGGTGGACCGTCGACAGCCGGTTGGTCCGGCTGATCCGCAGCAGGGGCCCCTCGGTGGCCTGGTGCAGGAGCGCTTCCGACAGCGACGACAGCGGGACGGGCTCGGCGTAGCGGGACCGTTCCTCGCTGTGGAGGATCCCCAGGCCGCTGCCGGGGGTCACGACGGCGGTCGCGTCATCTCCACTCCCGTTGATGTCGTAGCCGCGGTAGCCGAGGAAGACGAAGTAGTCGTCGAGCAGCCAGCGCAGGAACGTGGCGACCTCGGTCACCTCGGCGGCGTCGTAGCGCGACCCGGCGGTCACCTCGACCTCCATGGCGATGCCTGCGATGCGCTGCTTGATCGGCAGGAAGTCCCGCATGGCGTGCAGGGCGTCGTCGAGCACGTCCCGGAGGTACTGGGCGACCGTCTCGCGGGACGCCTCGTTGAGCGCCTGGTGAAGGTCCATCGCCAGGTAGGTCTCGCGTCGCGGCGCAGTCCGCGCCGGCCCGAGCGACTTGAGGTTGCCGTCCCCGTCACGGGCGACGCCGACCACGGGGTGGAGCAGGTCGATGGGCGCCAGCCCCAGCCGGTGCAGCTCCTCGGTGACCGTCGACACCACGAAGGGGCCGTCGACGGCGTGGACGTGCACGATCGTGGTCGCCCCGTCGGGTTCCAGCCGGATCTGCGGCGACGAGCCGTCGCCGGCCTCGAACGCCGCGAGGGCGTCGAGGATCAGCGACTCGGCGCGGTCGAGGTCCAGCGCAGCCCGTTCGGCGGCGGGGAGCCGGCGGTAGGCCGCGTTGGCGAGCTCGACGGCATGGTCGGCCCGGTCCTCCGGCAGCGCGTTGCGAAGACGTTCGTAGAGGCGATCGAGTCCGTCGGACACAGCGATCCTCCAAGTGGCCGCCACCTCGGCCGTGCAGGGTGTGCGGTGGCCCGCGTCGACGTCGTTGGCGACGCGGGGTGTTGCCGTGCTGCTAGTCCGTGCCGCCGACCAGCTCGCGGGCCTCGACGACCTTGTCGACGACCATCACCATGCGCCCGCCGGTGGCCAGGTAGGCCTGCTCGATGTTGATCCCGGCGTCGGCGATCGTGCGACAGATCTCGCCCATCGCCCCGGGACGGTCGGCGATGTCGACGACGACGACGTCACGGGCGGCCCGCACGTCGAGACCGGCGTCCTGGAGGACCCTGAGCGCGTGCTCGGCGTCCGGGACGAGCACGTGCACGACCCCCTTGCCCTGCCCCGTGAACGCGCTGATGCCCTCGATGCTGATGTCCGCCGCCCCACAGGCTTCGCCGAGGCGGGCCAGCACACCCGGTTGGTCATCGGGAATGAGAACGAAGTCCTTGTGCATCGGTTGCCTCCTGTGCGCACCCGACCGCTGATTCGGCCGCGACTCGTGCGCGGCCCGAGTCTGGCACAGCGACGTCGTCGACGGCGGCACGATCCACGCCCGATCAGCCGAACAGCCGGGTGCGCGGGGCGACGCCGCGATACCGTCAGCGGCCTCGATCACCCGGATCAGCCAACGCTGGAGGAGCTGCACCCATGAAGGTTCTCGTCGGATTCATCACCACGCCAGAAGGTGAGGCGGCCCTGGAGGCAGCGATCGCCGAGGCCAAGCTGCGGTCGGCGACGTTGGTCGTGGTGCACTCCCTGCACGGTGGCGGCAGGGACGAGGACCTCCTGCCGGAGTACACCCGGGCCCTCCACGAGGTCGAGACCCGGCTCCGTGGCGAAGGTGTGGCGTTCGAGATCCGCGAGCTCGTGCGGGGCAACTCACCCGGCGACGACCTGCTCAAGTTCGCCACCGACGAACACGTGGACCTGATCGTCATCGGCATCCGCCGCCGCTCGCCCGTGGGCAAGCTGGTCCTCGGATCCAACGCCCAGGACATCCTGCTGGGCGCCGACTGCCCGGTGCTGGCCGTCAAGCCCTGACCGCGCCGATCGACGCACCTGCCTGTCGGGACGTTTGGGGCCCCGACAGGCGGGACATGATGGCCGCGGCCGCGGGAGCTGCGGACGCGTGAGCCGGAAGTGGGCGGCTGGAGGGGCCGGGTCAAGGGTTCCGCACTGGCCATGAGTACACCGACCATCGGGGCGGGTGGGGCGGCTGGTTCGACCGCACGGGGACCGGCATCCTCGGGTCTCCTGTCCCGTGGAGGGCCGCACGCCATGCGGTCTGGCCCCACGGGCCCCGGCCACCGAGCCGGAACCCGTCGCCGTACTTCCCCCCAAGTCGGTGGCGCCCCGACCCCCACCCCCCACACATGCTTCGTCACTTCACGACGTTCCTGCGCGCCTCGCTCGCAGCCACGTTGCTGCTGTCCGTGCTGGCGCTTCCCGCCCACGCCGACAGCGTCGTCAGGCGCTCCTTCGGGCCCGACCGCATCTCCACGGCCGTCGAGGCCAGCGAGAACTTCCGGGTTTCCGCCAACGATGCGCTCCTGGCAACCGCCTTCGCCTTTCCCGACGCCCTCACCGCTGGCGCCCTGGCCCATCGCATGGACGCACCCGTCCTGCTGACGGGTCGTGACGAGCTGCCGGCCATCGTCGCCGACGAGCTGGCGCGCCTCGGGGTCACGACCGTGTGGATCCTGGGCGGTGAGGGCGCGATCTCCGCCGAGGTCGAGCAGACCCTCACCGACATGGGCCTGCGAACCCGCCGCCTGGCCGGCACGAGCCGCTACGGCACCGCCCGCGAGATCGTCCGTGCTGCCGGGGCCTCCGCCACCGGCGAGGTCGTGCTGGCCCTCGGTGAGCACGACGACCCCGACCGGGCCTGGCCCGACGCCGTCGCCTCGGGCGCGCTGGCCGCCACGCCCGACCGGATCCCGACGGTGCTCACTCGCCCCGATGCACTCCCGGAGGAAACCGAGGACGCGCTGCGGATCATCGGCGCCACCGACGTGATCATCCTCGGCGACGACAGCGTCATCGATGACGGCGTCGAGTCGCACCTCAACATGCTGGGCTACGCGACCCGCCGCGTGACGGGTGACAACCGCTACGAGACCTCCGTTGCCCTGGCCAGCGACGCGCTGGCCCGCTTCGACTCCACCGAGCAGCCGGCGGTCTTCGCCTCCGGTCGGGCGTTCCCCGACGCCCTGTCGGCCGGGTCGCTGGCCGCCAGCCTGGGCGCCCCCCTGCTGCTGGTCCCGCCGACCGAGAAGCTGCCCGGCACCAGCGAGCGGTTCCTCCGCGACCACGCCGACCGGTTCTCCATGGGTGTCGTCGTCGGTGGCCCCGCGGCTGCTGACGAGTACGTCCTCGCCCAGCTCGACGCCGCGCTGCAGGGCCAGCCCTCCCCCACGCAGCCCGGCAGCGACGAGCCCGAGGCCGAGCCCGCCTCTGCGCCGCCTGCCGAGCAGCCCGCACCGGCTCCGGCTCCTGCCCCGGCCCGCGACCAGGACCAGGAGCAGGACGACCCCGACACCTTCGAGGGTGACGCGTCCTACTACGGCCCCGGGCTGAACGGCAACCCGACCGCCAACGGCGAGACGTTCGACATGTACGGCATGACCGCCGCGCACCGGACGCTGCCGTTCGACACGATCATCCGTGTCACGAACCTCAACAACGGCCACCAGGTCGACCTGCGGATCAACGACCGTGGACCCTACGCCGACGACCGTGTCCTGGACGTCTCCTACGGTGCGGCGCAGGAGCTGCAGATGATGGACGACGGCGTCGTCCCCGTGCGCGTCGAGGTCCTCTCCTACGGGTAGGGCCCGACCAGCGGCGGGCCGTTAGGCTCATCGCTCGATGAGCCACTCCCCCGACGTCCTGTGGACGCCGTCGACCGACCGGATCGACCGCGCCAACCTGACCGCCTTCGCCGACGACGCGCCCGTGGACCTGCCACGGGGGGCCAACGGCACCGTCGACGACCAGGCCCTGTGGCGCTGGTCGGTCGATGACCTGCCCGGCTTCTGGGCGCACGTGTGGCGCTGGTGCGGGGTGATCGCCAGCGAGCAGCCGACGACGATCATGGGCGACCCGGCGATGCCGGGCACGACCTGGTTCGAGGGTGCGCGGCTGAACTACGCCGAGAACCTGCTGCGCGGCGACCCCGACCGGCTGGCCGTCGTGTCGGCTGCCGAGGGTCGCGAGACCCGCCGGTTCACCGTCGGCGATCTCCGGCGCGACGTCGCCCGGGTGCAGGCGTCGCTGGTGGCGATGGGCGTCGGCAGTGGCGACCGGGTCTGCGGCTTCGTGCCGAACACCGTGGAGTCGCTCGTGGCCATGCTGGCCACGACGGCGCTGGGGGCCATCTGGTCCTCGACGTCCCCGGACTTCGGCGCGCAGGGGGTCGTCGACCGGTTCGCGCAGGTCGAGCCGTCCGTGCTCGTCGTCGCCGATGGGTACCGCTACGGCGGGCGCACCCACGGCCTCCAGGACAAGGTCGCCGACGTCGTGGCGGCCCTGCCCGGTCTGGCCCACCTCGTCGTCATCGACTTCGCCGGCGTCGGGCTGGCCGTCGACGGCCCGGCGGTGCACGGCTGGGACGACCTGCTCGCCGACGGCCCCGACGAGCCGGAGTTCGCGCAGGTCCCGGCCGACCATCCGCTGTTCGTCATGTACTCCTCCGGCACCACCGGGATTCCCAAGTCGATCGTGCACGGCCACGGCGGGACCCTCGTGAAGCACCTCGTCGAGCACCAGCTGGCCACCGACCTGCACCCCGGTGACACGCTGATGTGGTTCACCACGTGTGGGTGGATGATGTGGAACTGGCTGGTCTCCGCCCTGGCGAGCGAGGCCACGATCGTGCTGTACGACGGCAGCCCCACCCACCCCGATGCCGGCATGCTGTGGCGGCTTGCCGCGGAGGAGGGCGTCACCCATTTCGGGACCAGTCCGAAGTTCCTGGCGGCCAACGCGAGCCTGGGCCTGGTCCCCGGGCAGCAGGCCGACCTGTCGGCCCTCCAGGCGGTCCTGTCGACAGGTGCCCCGCTGAACCCCGAGCAGTTCGACTGGGTCTACGCCAACGTGTCCGACGACGTGACGCTCGCGTCCGTCAGCGGCGGCACCGACATCATCGGCTGCTTCGCCGGCGGCGTCCCGACCAAGCCGGTGCGCCGCGGGGAGCTGCAGGGCCTGGCCCTGGGCATGAAGGTCGAGGCCTGGGACGATCATGGCAGGCCGCTGCCACCGGGAGAGAAGGGGGAGCTCGTCTGCACGCTGCCGTTCCCGTCGATGCCGGTCGGCTTCTGGAACGACCCCGACGGCACCCGTTACCGCGAGGCCTACTTCGCCGAACATCCGGGGGTGTGGACCCACGGCGACTTCATCGAGCTGCGTCCCGAGGGTGGCGTGGTCATCCACGGCCGGTCCGACACGACGCTGAACCCCGGTGGCGTGCGGATCGGAACCGCGGAGATCTACCGGGCGATCGACCCGATGGGCGAGGTCGTCGACGCCATCGTCGTCGGCCGGACCCACGACGGGGACGTCGAGGTCATCCTGTGCGTCGTCCTTGCCGACGGGGTGACGCTGGACGAGGAGCTGATCGGCCGCATCCGACGGACGATCCGCACCACGGCGACCCCACGGCACGTCCCCGCCCACGTCTTCGCCGTGCCCGACATCCCGTACACGATCAGCGGCAAGAAGGTGGAGAAGGCGGTGCGACGGGTCATCGAGGGCGACCGGGTCGACAACACCGACGCGATGGCCAACCCGGAGGCACTCGAGGCCTTCCGGCACCTCTTCGACTGACGTCGCGTCCGGCCGCGTCGTCGGACGAACGGGAGAAGTTCCGGTATTCGGGAAGGAATCCGGCGTCGAGTCCAGAACTTGGACAGGAAGGGCCTGTTGTCCAGCGCCCGTCCGTCCGAGCCGCCGTACTCGAGGAGCTTCTCGCATCATGACCCGTCGCACGTCCACTGCCCTGCTCGCGCTCGTCGCGTTGCTGAGCATCGCCGCCATCAACCCGCTGCAGTACATCGATGCCTGGACCGCCGAGGCGCGCGCCCACGGCCACAAGCTGGGCTACGCCGCCTCCGCGGAGATCCCCACCGAGACGGTGAGTGACATCCCGTGTGTGAACGGGATGGCCGGCGAGTTCGCCTGCGACGGCATCGACCTGCTGTCGTTCATGCCCTCCAGCGAGTTCGGCGGGGTCATCGGTGACGCCGTGGCCAGCGCCGACGTGCTCGGGCTGATCTCCGGCAACTCCGACGTGTGGGGTTGGACCGATCCCGAGACCGGCGACGAGATCGCCATCATCGGCCACACCCAGGGCACCGCCTTCATCCGCGTGACCGACCCCCTCGACCCGGTGTACCTCGGCTCGGTGCCCAACACCGCCGCGGCCCAGCTGATCTGGCACGACATCAAGGTCATCGACAACTACGCACTGATCGTCTCGGAGTCCAACCCGCACGGCATCCAGGTCTTCGACATGACCATGCTGCGTGACATCCCCGACGCGATCGTTGCCCCCTCGCCGCTGCCGCTGACCAGCTTCTACGCGCTGAGCAACGCCCAGCACAACATCGTGGTCAACGAGGACGCCAAGATGGCCTACATCGTCGGCGGCAACACCGGCATCGTCGTGGGCGACGAGTGCAGCTCCGGCCTGAACATGGTCGACTTCTCCAACCCCCTCCTGCCGCTGCCCGCCGGGTGCTACGCCGGTGACGCCTACATCCACGACGCGCAGTGCCTGACCTACCCCGAGACCGGCGCACCCGACTCCGATGAGCACGGCGGCAAGCACATCTGCGCCAACTTCGCCGAGGACATCATCTCCATCGTCGACGTGACCGACCCGGCCAACCCGATCAAGCTGTCCGACGCCGAGTACAACGACGCCTACACCCACCAGGGCTGGTTCACCGAGGACTTCCGCTACATCCTCGCCAACGACGAGCTCGACGAGCAGGAGCTCGCGTCCGTCACCCACACGCGCACCCTCCTGGTCGACACCGCCGACCTCGACAACATCCAGGTCGTCACCGAGTTCCAGCGCGACGGGTCCGACGGCAACCCGGCCACGGTCTCCATCGACCACAACCTCTATACCCACGAGGGCCTCGTCTACCAGTCCAACTACGAGTCCGGCCTGCGGGTCATCGACACCGCTGGCCTGGACGAGGACGCCAACGACGACGGCAAGCCCGACTGGAACGAGGTTGCCTTCTTCGACACCTACCCGGCCGACGACGCCAACCCCGGTACGGAGTTCAACGGCACCTGGTCCAACTACCCCTACTTCGAGTCCGGCACGATCGTGGTGTCGGGCATCGGCGAGGGCATCTTCTTCCTGAAGCTGCAGGACGGCGTGGCCTCCGGCCAGTAGCGCACCCAGCGATCCAGACGACGCCCCCGGCGCCAGGCGGGGGCGTCGTCGTGTCCGGACCAGAAGTTCCCGCGCCGGGCAGGAATCCTGCAGTCGTCCGTCGAACCGGCCGGACATGACCCGTCGAACGTCATCCGTCCTGATCGCCCTCGTCGCCATCCTCGGGATCGCCGCCGCGAACCCCCTGGCCCTGCTCGACCAGCTGCTGGCCGAACAACGCGCCCACGTCCACAAGCCTGCCTACGCCGCGACCGCCGAGATCCCCACGGAGGTCACGACCGACGTGCCCTGTGACGGCGGCACCGCTGACGCCTTCGCGTGCGACAACGTCGACCTGCTGGCGTTCTGGCCGTCGGCGGACTTCGGTGGCGTCCTGTCCATGGACCCCTCCGGTCAGGTGTTCTCCGGCAACTCCGACGTGTGGGGCTGGACCGACGCCGAGACCGGGACCGAGATCGCCATGATCGGGCACGCGAACGGCACGGCGTTCTTCCGCGTCAACGACGGGACCGACGCCGAGTACCTCGGCAGCGTCGCCAACACCGCCGCCCAGCACGCGATCTGGCACGACATCAAGACCGTCAACGACCACGCGCTGATCGTCTCGGAGTCCGCGCCCAACCACGGCATGCAGGTCGTCGACCTGACCGCGCTGGTCGATGCCCCCGCCGTCCCGGCCGGCACCCCCCTGCTGCCCGACGCGATCTTCACCGGCTCCGGCAGCCAGCACAACGTCGTCACCAACGACGACACCGACTTCGCCTACATCGTCGGCGGCGGGCTGAAGCTGCGGACCCCGATCGGCAGCCTCGGCATCCGCTCGGAGTGCGACGGCGGCCTGTTCATGCTCGACATGGCCGACCCCCTGAACCCCGTCGACGCCGGGTGCTACGAGGGCGACGAGTACATCCACGACGCCCAATGCGTCACCTACGCCGGCCCCGACACCGCCTGGACCGGCCACGAGATCTGCGCGACGTTCTCCGAGGAGTACATGTCCTTCGTCGACGTGACCGACAAGGCCAACCCGCACCCGATCGGGCGGCTGCGCTACGACGACACCCAGTACACCCACCAGGGGTGGTTCACCGAGGACTTCCGCTACGTCCTGATGAACGACGAGCTCGACGAGATGCGCGCGGGCGCCGTCACCCACACCCGCACCCTCGTCATCGACGCCACGGACCTCGACGACCCCGTCCTGCACCACACGGCGATGCGCGACGGCACCGACGGCAACCCCGCGACCCCGGCCATCGACCACAACAACTACACCCACGAGGGCCTGGCCTTCCAGTCCAACTACACCGCCGGCCTGCGGGTGATCGACATGGGCGGGCTGGACGCCGCCACCCCCGTGTGGGACGAGGTCGCGTTCTTCGACACCTACCCGGCCTCCGACACCGCCACGTTCAACGGCACGTGGTCCAACTACCCGTACTTCGACTCCGGCGTCATCGTCGTCTCCGGCATCGGCGAGGGGATCTTCTTCCTGAAGCTTGACGATGCCGTGACCTCCACCATCGAGTAGCCACACCTGGGCAGGGGTAGGGTCCGCAGCGATGAGCTACGACCCCACCGAGAACATCCCCGCGGGCGCTGCCGGTGGCAGCGCCCCTGCCACCGTCGACCCCGACGGCTCCCCCACCGCGGCCACGCCGTCGGCCGGACTGGCCGACGGCCCGGCGACCCTGTCCCCCGCCGAGGTCGACGAGAACCGCGCCGACGACATCGCCTCCGGCAACGGCTGCGTGGTCGCCCTCCGGTTCCGCGACCCGCTGATGGCGCAAGAGGCCCTGCTGGCCGCCATCCGGCTGCGCACCAAGGGACGGCTCGGCCTGCAGGACGCCGCCATCGTCGCCAAGGAGTTCGGCGGCAGGGTCCGCATCCAGCAGACCAAGGACCTGGACACGATCCAGGGTGCCTCCAGCGGCCTGTGGCTCGGCGTGCTGGCTGGCCTGTTCGTGCCCGGTGGTGTGCTGATCGGCGGTGCCCTCGGGGCAGCCGTCGGTGGCCTGTGGGCCAAGCTGCGCGACATCGGCATCTCCGACAAGCGGATGAAGGAGCTCGGCGACGAGCTGCCGGAGGGCGAGGTCGCCCTGTTCATGCTGGTCGACGACGCCCACCGCTACCACGCGCTGGCCGAGCTGCGACGCTTCCCGGCGACGCTGTTCTACTCCACGCTGGGTGCGGCGGACCGTGCGTCGGTGACCGAGTCCCTTGCGTCGGGGATCGTGGACGAGGGCTTCTAGCCCTCGGCGTCCCCGTCGGAGGGGGTGGCCCGTCCGTCGTGGCGGGCCGCCAGCATGTCGAGGGACTGGTCGAGCATCCCGCCGAGCTGTCGGCGGGCCAGCAGCTTCAGCGCGATGGCCTGCACCGCCCCCCTCGGTCGCTGCCGCGAGGTGATGGTGACGTCGGTCCCGCCGTCGGCCGACGGCTCGAGGACGACCTCGACGGTGGTCTCGATGGCCACGGACGGTGCCGGACGCCCGTCGAGCTCCTCCGCGACGTGGCGCCACGCGAACCTGGTCGGCTGCTCGGCCGCCACGATCTCGGTGGTCACCGCCGACCGCTGGGACCCCCAGGATCCCAGCAGGACCCGGGTACCGGGTGCGGGCTCCTCCACCTCGTCACAGAAGGCGTACCACTCCGCGAACCGCTGGCCGTCGACGAGGTCGGGCCAGATGGCCTCGGGGGTCGCGTCGACGTGCCCGTTCCTGCTCACCTCGCGCACGGCTGTGGCTCCAGTCGGGGGGTCACGAGCCGGCGAGCGCGTCCAGCGCCCGCTGGGCCAGCTCCGGGCGGCAGATGATCAGGTCGGGAAGGTAGGGATCGGCCCGGTTGTAGGCCATCGGGCTGCCGTCGAGGCGCGAGACGTGCAATCCGGCCGCCAGGGCCACGACGGCCGGCGCGGCGCTGTCCCACTCGTACTGCCCGCCGGCGTGCACGTAGGCGTCGGCGACGCCGCGGACGACGGCCATCGCCTTGGCCCCGGCGCTGCCCATCGGCAGCAGCTCGCCCTCGAGCGCAGCGCGGACCTGCTCGGCCTGCACGGGCGGGCGGGTGCGGCTGACCACGATGCGCGGCGGGCCGTCCACCGCCGCGGGCAGCACCGGCGGATCGTCCGTGCCGAGGGTCAGCCCCATGGCGGGCAGGGCGACCGCACCGGCGGTCAGCTCCTGTCCGCGTTCCCAGAGCGCGACGTGCACCGCCCAGTCGTCGCGCGGTGGTTCGCCGAACTCACGCGTGCCGTCGACGGGATCGATGATCCACACCCGGTCCGCCGACAGCCGGACGTCGGTGTCGACGGCCTCCTCGCTCAGCACGGCGTCGTCGGGGAAGCAGTCGCGCAGCTGGGCCGCGATGAAGGCCTGCGATCCGGCGTCACCGGCGTCCTTCAGGGCCTGTCGTCGCGACACCGGGTCGGGATGGGCGTCGCGCATGCGCACCAGCAGCTCGCCGGCGTCGGTGGCGATGCGCCGCGCCTGGGCGTGGTCGGTCGGGGTGGCCATCGGTCAGTGTCCTCGAGCGGTGTGGGCGAGGACGGCGAGCGCGATGTTGTCCCCCGCACCCCCCTCCCCCGCAAGGTCGACGAGCGCACGCACGGCCGCCTCGGGTGCGAGGCCGGCCACCGTCGGGCCGATGGCGTCGAGCGTGGCGAAGTTGGTCAGGCCGTCGCTCGCCACGACGACGAGGTCGCCGTCGACGAGCTCGGTGACGGAGTGGTCGACGGAGCCCGCGACCTCCGGGGCGCTCAGCCGGTCGCCGAGGAAGCGGTGGCGGTCGCGTGTGACCTGGGTGGCCACGCCGTCCCGGACGACGATGACGGCGGAGTCCCCGACCCCGGTGGCCTCCACCGTCGCAGCGCCGTCGTCCCCGGCGGCGATCAGCGCCAGCACCATCGTGGACCGTGTGCCGCGGTTGGCACCGGTCAGCTGGCGTCGGACGGCCCGCATGTGTTCGTTGGCTGCGTGGAACGCCATGACCGCAGGACGCCTGTCCAGGCGTGGGGGCAGCGGGTCGGGCAGCGCGCGGAGCAGCCCGTCCACGAGCGCATGGCTGCCCTCGTGGCCGTTGTGGCCGTCGGCGACGACGAACGCCGTCACCCCGGCGTCGCGCACCATGGCCACCACGTCCTCGTTGGGGTCGACGTACTCGTAGCGCTTGGGGTGGGGACCGCGGGTGATCCCGATCGCCACGTCGTCGGCCGGCGTCAGGACCTCCACCACACCGACATCGGTGTGGTCGCGGCCCAGCAGGATGGCGTCCATGGCCCCGAAGGGTAGTTGCCGCCGCGAGAGGTGGAAGAATGCCGCCATGATCAAGTGGCTGGACGTCGGCGTCGAGGCAGAGGGGTTCGTCGCCATCGGCCAGCATGCCGTCGGCGTCATCGCGATCGGGCAGGTCGCCACGGGGGTCGTGGCCATCGGCCAGCTCGCCCGAGGGGTGATCGTCGTGGGGCAGCTGGCCGCCGGGCTCGTGGTGCTCGGCCAGCTGTCGCTCGGGGTGGCGTGGAGCGCCGGCATGGTCGGGATCGGGGCCACGTCGCCGGGCTGGCTCGTCTGGCCGCTCCTCGGCGGGTCGCGCGGCAGCCGCGTCGACCTCGTCAGCGGGCCCCGCCTGGTGGTCGGCATCGTGATCCTCGTCGGCCTCGCAGCGGCGTGGTGGCTGGGGGTCGGGCAGGAGCTCGTGGACGTGCTGCTCGGCGACGGCGGGATCCTGCGACCCGAACGGCAGCTTCGCTGACGACGCCCTCGGCTCGGTTCGGGTGGACGGGGCCGAGCGGGGCAGACTCGCGACATGGCACGTTCCCCCGACGACGACCCGAAGGCCCCCTCCCCTGCCCTTGGCAGCCGGGCAAGCCGTGCGGGAGACCTGGCGAAGTTCTCCGCCAACGCCGGCGTCGGCATGGTGGCCGCGCGCCTGCGACAGATGGCCGGCAACGACGATGCTGCCGACGCTTTCCACGGCCGCACCGCCCAGCAGGCCGCCGAGCTGCTCGGCTCGATGAAGGGGCTGGCCATGAAGATGGGGCAGATCGCCTCCTTCGTCGACGTCGACCTGCCCGAGGAGGTGCGCGACACCTACCGCGACCAGCTCGCTGCGCTCCAGGCGGCCGCCCCCGCCATGGACACGGCCGTGATCGCGGAGGTCATCGAGGAGCAGTACGGCGCCCCGCCGGAGGCGGTCTTCGCCAGCTGGGCCCCCGAGCCGATCGCCAGCGCGTCCATCGGCCAGGTCCACCGGGCGACCCTGCCCGACGGCACCGAGGTGATCACCAAGGTCCAGTACCCGGGGATCGCCGAGGCCATCGAGCACGACCTGGACAACGCCGAGGTGCTGGCCCCCCTCGTCAAGGTCGTCAGCCCCAACCTGCAGGTCAAGCCGTTGATGACGGAGCTGCGCGACCGGATGCGCGACGAGCTGGACTACCAGCGGGAGGCCCAGTACCAGCACGCGTTCGCCCAGCGATACGACGGCCATCCGTTCGTCCGCATCCCCGCGGTGCACGCCGACTGGTGCCGCCCCCGCGTCCTCGTCGCCGACTACGTCCGCGGCGCGTCGTTCGAGACGATGCTCCAGACCGCGACCGAGGAGGACAGGCAGCGCTACGCCGAGGCCATCTACCGGTTCTCCTTCGGGTCGCTGCACCGCTTCCGCCTGTTCAACGGCGACCCCCACCCGGGCAACTACCTGTTCCCGGGTGACGGCACGGTGGTGTTCGTGGACTTCGGAGCGGTCAAGGCGTTCAGCTCCGAGACCCGTTCGTTGATCCGCCGTCAGCTCGCGCCGCTGTGGGAGCAGGACCCCGCCGCGCTGATGGACGTCTTCGACGAGGCCGGCTTCTTCCCCGGCAGCCGGCCGGACCCCGAACGGCTGATGGAGTGGTTCCGCCTGTTCAACCGCCCGATCATCGACCACGACCCGTTCACCTACACCGCCGAGTTCGCCCGAGAGGTCATCACCGCGACGTCGGACCCCCGCGGCGGGTACCTCGACATGATCCGCAAGCTGAACCTGCCGCCGGACTACCTGGTGCTCAACCGGATCCAGTGGGGCGTGAACTCCATCCTGGCCATGCTGGGGGCGAGGAACCGGTGGCGATCGATCTCCGAGGAGTTCTGGTTCGGCGCGCCGCCGGCGACACCGATGGGCGAGGAGGAACGGCCGTTCATCGACGCGTCGCCGTACCTCGCATGATTCCTGCCCACCTCGAGGGCGATTTTCGGCGTGAGGGGTGTCCGACTCGCCCACGAGAACACGCACGATTCCGGGTCGGCGCAGGGTATCCTCAGGCCGATCAGGGGTCGCACGCCCTCTTGCGGTGTTGAGTTCCCCTCCGCAGGCTGCACACAATGCGACTCCGACGAGCCCCGGAAGGTCCGCCGATTCGATGAAGAAGTTCTTGTTCACAGCGCTGGCAGTGGCGCTGCTGGTCCCCGCCGTTCCAGGCGGAGCCCAGCTTCCGGTCGGGTCGACCCCGACCCCCACCCCGACGCCGACACCAACGGCAACGACCGCGGCCACGACCTCCACGACGCCCCAGCAGATCTACGCCGGTCGCACCTCGACCCGCGGCCTCGCCGTGACCATCGCCGGGCAGGGCCTGCGCGCGGGCGTGACGACCACCAACGTGGCGTCCGACACCACCGACACCTGCACCGGGCTGGCCTGCGCCACCGCTGCCGGTGCAGCGGAGCCCTTCGGTGAGACCGCAACGTCGACCACCCCCGGTGGCGAGCCCACCGCGTCGGTGGAGATCGCCAACCTCGACGCCTTCGCCGGCGCCCTGGACGGCGTGATCGGTGCGGCCACGGCCACGACCACCAGCGGTCCGACGGCCGACGGCACCGCCAACGGCCTGACCGTCGACGTCACCCTGACCCAGTCCGTGGTCAGCCAGCTCCCGGCCGAGCTGACCGGGGGCCTCAACGACGGCCTCGGCCAGATCGCCGACGCCCTGCAGCCCCTCGCCGACGGCGACCCGACCGGCATCATCGGCGGCGTCACCGACCAGCTGACCACGCTGCTGGACGACCTGGCGGCCGGCCCGCTGCTGCGCATACAGGGCGGGCAGTCGACCTCCAACTCGACCTTCGACGACGGCACGGTCAGCTCCACCGCGGCCACCGAGGGTGCGATCATCGTCCTCCTGCCGACGCCGGAGTCCACCCCGCTGCTGCCCGAGGGCCTCGCGGTCATCGAGGTCGGTCGCTCCACGGCCACCGCATCGGCTGACGGGACCAACCCGGCGACCGCCGACGCATCGGCGTCGATCGCCAAGATCACCCTGCTGCCCGGCATCCTCGACGCGCTGCCGGACATCGACCCGGGCGAGGCCGAGGGCCTGCCGCTGGAGGACCTCCTGGACCTCCTGCCGGAGGAGATCACCGACCTTCTGCCCGAGCCCATCACCGGCCTGCTGGGCGGCGGCGGCTCCGAGGAGCCCACCGCGACCCCGACGGCCACCACCTCCGAGGAGGGCGGTCCGACGGGTACGCCGATCGACGACATCCTCCCCCGGTCGATGTACATGCAGGCCGACGAGGACTCCGGCGGCTTCGTGATCAACCTGGAGACCGGCACGGAGACCACCTGCATCCTCGAGGACACTCCCCTCGAGACCTGCATCACCCTGGGCGGCACCAGCCAGACCTTCAGCGAGGACAACCTCGGTGTCGGCGTTCTGGCCGCCGGTGCCGACATCTCCCTGCTCCGCGCTGACGGGCAGGGCCAGGTCGAGGTCTCGCTGGCCCGTTCCGAGGCCGGTGCGGCTGCCGGGTTCACCCAGGTGACCCCGCCGACCCCCACCCCCACCCCGACCCCGCAGACCGGACTGCCCTCCACGGGCGGTGGCACCAGCTTCCTCGTGCCGGCCCTGATGCTCATGGGCATCGGTGGCACCGCGCTGTTCGGCCTCCGTCGCCGACGGGGCTGACCGCGCCAGCGACGCCACACCGCGAAACGATGACGACGACGGCCCGACGGGCCGTCGTCGTCGCGTGTGTGGGCCTCGTGGTGGCGTGCGGGGGCCCGTGGTCACCCGAGTCCCCGGACGCCCTCCTCGACGACCTGGAGGCCCGTGGGGCGGTGACGTGCACGAACAGGGTGGAGGTGGGCCCGCGGATCGTGACCTGCGCGGTGGACGGTTCGCCCGGCCAACCACCGCGGGGGGCTGACCTGACCGTGGGCCTGACCGACGACCCGGCGGCGGCCCTGCGGACGACACGCGGGCCGGGCGGCCCGTGGATCGTCGGTGAGGACTGGATCGTGATCGCCCACGACGACGACCTCGAGCGCCTCCGTGCCGTGCGCGATGCCCTCGGCCACGGCGACCTCTACGTCGACATCGACGAGGTCCCCGTCCGCGTCGACGACTGACCCCTGGTGCCCGGCAGTCCGGTCGTGCCGGTCGCCGGGGCCGACGTCGTGGCCGTCGCCATGGCTGAGCCGTCTCCGGCGCCGGCGCGAGGCAGTGACGCGTGTCGGATTCAGGGCCGCCCGTCGCGATCCCCCGACACGGGTCGACGGGGCCGGAACGGCGAAACCCCCGCCGGGGCGGGGGTTTCGATGGAGGCCCGAGCCGGAATCGAACCGGCGATAAGCGAGTTGCAGTCGCATGCCTTACCACTTGGCCATCGGGCCGTGATGGACGGGGAAGTGTGACACGACGCCGGGTGCGCTTCAAACACCCATGACGTCCGATCAGCCAGCAGCCTCCCGTCGACGGCGTACACGACCGACCGCGACCCACGTCGCCAGGAACCCGAGGCCGAACCCGGCGTTCATCCAGGCTGGCATGCGCTGACCCTTGATGGCCCAGCCGGCCACGATCGCCACCACCCCTGCCTCGAGGAGGAGGAACAGCGGAAGGTTGCGACGCCAGGCGATCCGCAGCAGGCCAGCGGTCGTCGGCACGGCCGCCACGTACCCGGCGGTCAGCAGCGCGGTGGAGGTGTCCATCGCCTCCGACCCTACCGACCCATCCCGTTTGCTGCGCCGGCCCGGCGCGGGGCACGATCCGCAGATGTACGACCGCGACCTCGCCGAGTTCCACGACGCCCACGCCGGCGAGCTGGCCCGCGAGGGGGCGTTGACCATGGTCGGCCACCTGCGGGCCGCCGGGTGGACGAGGGGCACG
Source organism: Euzebya rosea (assembly GCF_003073135.1). Lineage (NCBI taxonomy): Bacteria > Bacillati > Actinomycetota > Nitriliruptoria > Euzebyales > Euzebyaceae > Euzebya > Euzebya rosea. The sequence continues at coordinate 402,071 of NZ_PGDQ01000003.1, read as the reverse complement.
GTCGCCGACCTCGGGTGCGGCGGCGGCATCGCGGCGCGCGTGCTGGTCGACGCCGGCTTCGACGTGGTGGCCGTCGACCCCTCAGCCGCCATGCTGGCCATGACCCGTGACCGGGTGCCGGAGGCGACGACGGTCGAGGCGACCATGGCGTCGGTCGAGCTGCCCGACCGGCTGGTCGGCATCGTGGCGCTGGGAGAGGCCCTGGCCTACGACCTGACCATCGACCTGGACGAGGTACTGGAGGCCTTCCACGCGGCGCTGCGGCCCGGCGGGGTGGTGCTGCTGGACGTGCCCGGTCCCGGCCGGCACGGCGAGGACGAGGAGTCCACGCTGGTCCAGGACGGCGGCACCGTGTTCCTGTCGGTGCGGACGACGTCGGAGCGGTTCCGCACCACCCGACGGATCACCCTGTTCACGCGGAACGGTCGCGGCGGCAGCTACCGACGGCACGACGAGACCCACGAACTGCGGCTGTACCCGGCCCAGGACGTGCGCACCGGCCTCGCCCGTGCAGGGTTCGTCGCGGTCCGGCCGGTGGAGCGGTACGGCAGCTGTGCGATCGAGTTCGGCGAACACTGGCCCGCGTTCGTCGCCGCTCGCCCGTAGACGGGCCGTCCGGGTCCGCACACGACGAACGGCGGCCACCCAGTGGGTGACCGCCGTCGACGTTGGCTGACTGCTCGAGGTGTCCTAGAAGGACGGCAGCTCGACGCCGCACTCCTCGGAGACGTAGGCCGTGATCTCGTCCTGGTCGGCCTCGTCGGTGGAGTTGATGATGTCGGAGATCTCGTCCGGGGCGGCTGCCTCGGCCTCGGTGACCAGCTCCTCCACGCGGGCGGTCAGGGTCTCGATGTCGTCGGTCTCGCCTTCTGCGGCGCCGGCGATGGCGTCGTTGGCGAGGGTGACGAACTCTTCCATGATCTCGCAGAAGCGGGCCGCATCGCCTCCGCTCGTGCCGCTGCCGCCGCACGCGACGGCAAACATGGCCAGGGCGATGGCCATCGTGATCAAGCGCATGGCAAGGACCTTTCGGGGTGGGGGCTGGTGCATTGCGTCCGAGCACCATACGACGGATGGGCCCGGTCGGTCCCACACGGTAATCGCTCGGTCACCGGCCCGGGCGTGGCCATCGGGTCGCGTCCAGCGGGACCGGGGGGCTACGATCGGCCGCCTTGCGGGCCGGTAGCTCAATGGTCAGAGCAGTCGACTCATAATCGATTGGTTGCGGGTTCGAGCCCCGCCCGGCCCACGCGGACCGCTCGCTGGCGCTCGCGAGGTGTCCTGTGGCTTCGCCACGGACGTCCGCGTGGGCTTCGCCCAGCCGTCACCCGCTTCGCTCGGACCGTTCGGGCCACGGAGGCCAAGCCCTGACTCGACAGTCCCTGGTGTGTTCGGGTGTGTTCGGGTGTGTTCGGGTGTGTTCGGGTGTGTTCGGGTGTGGGGGTTGTGTTCTGGGGTCGGGCGTGTCGTAGTGGGGGCAGGTCGTCCGTTCGAGTCGAAGGGCATGTCATGCGTCGGATGTTCGTGGTGTTCCTCCTCCTGCTGGTCGTCGCGTGTGGCTCCTCCGATGGGGCCGACGAGCCCAGCCCTGCTGGCGGTGACGACCCGGCGGCCGCCGGGGAGGGGGAGGTGACCCTGTCGATCGTCGACTTCGCCTTCGGTGACGTGGGCCCCGTGCCCGCCGGCAGCACGGTCCGGGTGGTCAACGGCGACGACGCGACCCACACGTGGACCGCAGCCGACGGCACGTTCGACTCGGGCCGGATCGATGCTGGCGGGGAGTTCTCGACCACGGTCGACGTGCCCGGCGAGTACGCGTTCGTGTGCAGCATCCACCCGTCGATGACCGGCACCCTCGTCGTCACCGAATGACGCTCGCCGCCCTACCGGCCCTGCCCGATGGGCCCGACCGGTAGGGTGAGGGGCCCGATCCGCCTGCCCTCGCAGGCGACCACGAGAGGCAGACCATGGGGCCACTGGACCAGCACCCGATCGGATCGGGCTTCCGCGCCAAGTCCACGGCGGCCGAGGTGATCGCGGGCATCGACCTCTCCGGCCACGAGGCCGTGGTCACGGGCGGCTACTCCGGTATCGGCCTGGAGACCGTGCGGGCCCTCGTCGGCGCCGGCGCCCACGTGACCGTCCCTGCCCGCCGACCCGACGTCGCCCGTGACGCGCTGGAGGCGTTCGGTGACGACGTCGACGTGGTGGCCATGGACCTGGCCGACCTCGCCAGCGTGCGACGGTTCACCGAGGACTGGACGACCCCCGACCGCCCCCTGCACCTCCTGATCGCCAACGCGGGGATCATGGCGTGCCCCGAGGGGCGGGTGGGCCCCGGCTGGGAGATGCAGCTGGGCGTCAACCACCTGGGCCACATGGCCCTCTACCTCGGCCTCGAACCGGCGCTGCTCACCGCCGAGGGCGCCCGCGTGGTCGCGCTGTCCTCCATCGGCCATCGCATCGGTGGGATCCAGTGGGACGACCCGCACTTCACCACGACCACCTACGACAAGTGGCGGGCCTACGGGCAGGCCAAGACGGCCAACGCGCTGTTCGCCATGGCCGTCGACGCCCGCGGCGCCGACCGCGGCATCCGGGCGTTCTCGGTGCACCCGGGCGGCATCTTCACCCCCCTCCAGCGCCACCTTCCCCTCGAGGAGATGGTCGCGCTCGGCTGGAAGAACGCCGACGGCACCATCCCCGACGCGGTCAAGCGGGGCTTCAAGACGCCGGAGGAGGGCGCGGCGACGACGATCTGGGCGGCCACGGCACCGAAGCTGGCGGGCCTGGGTGGGCTGTACTGCGAGGACGTCGACGTCGCCCAGCTGGCCGGCTCGGTCAGCCCACCCCACCAGCACGTCCGGCCGTGGGCCTGCGACCCCGACGCCGCCGAGCGGCTGTGGGCCCTCAGCGAGGGATGGCTGGCCGAGGCCTAGCGCAGGATGGCGCCATCGTCGAAGGGTTCGGTCCCCGGGACCAGGCGGAGGTTGGCCAGGCCTGGCTCGTTGGCGATGACGTAGTCCATGGACAGCGCCAGGTCGGTGACGTTGTTGGACGCCGGGAACGGGGCGGCCTCGACGGTGGACACGACCGCCAGGGCGTTGCCGTCGGCGTCGAGGTACCCCGACCCGGAGTCACCGGGGATGCCCGGGGTGACCGTGAAGACGTTGTGGTTCCAGCCCTCGTTGTCGGTCCCGAGCGACAGCCCGCGCTTGGGGCTGGTCTGCTCGATGCCGAACCGCAGGGAGGAGTTGCCCCACGAGTAGACGGGCTCAGCGACGGCGGTGCCGCCACGTGCCAGCGCGACGGGGCCGCCGAACACCGGCACGGAGGGGTTCACGTTCGTCCAGTCGGCTCGGGCGATGCGGACCAACCCGAAGTCGTTGTTCATGCACGTGGCCGTGTCGGTCTCGCCGATCCGTCGCATCGTCAACGACGCGTTGTAGGCGACGCTGGCGGTTGTGGTCGCCCCCTGGACCTCCACCGGATGGCCGACCGGATAGGCGATGTCGGTGCACTCGTCGGCGTTGCCCGTCTCGGCGGCACAGTGGCCGGCGTAGCCGAGCAGCACGTCGGTCAGGTACTCGACCCCGTCGATGGCCTCGACCTGCACGAAGACGAAGTTGGAGGTGCACTGGCCACCCTCGACCCGGGTCTGCACACCCGGGTGGATGCTCGCGGTGTCGGCATCTGCCCACGCCCACCCGTCCCACCTGGGGAAGGTGACCTGCGCCTCGGCGGCGGTCGGGGTCACGGCGAGGCTGGCCAGCAACGCCAGGCCGAGGGCCAGGAGCATGGCACGGACGGGACGGGTGAGGGACACGTGTGGTCTCCGGTCTGGATCTCCAGGGGTCCTCCCACTGTTCGCCGTCGACGGACCGGATCCCTTCCTCCGCTGCGGACAATGGCACCCAGGAGGCTGATCCCGGCGGGCGACGACCCGTCGACCGTCCACCACTGACACCACGGTGAGCACAGCTGCACGGCCCGGCCCCGACGCCCGACCACGGTCGGCAAGACTGGGTTCCCACATGCACGACTTCACCTTCACCACGCCCGTGTGGGAACACGATGGCGACGCGTCATGGCACTTCGTGACGTTGCCCGAGGAGGACAGCGACCACATCCGGGAGATCACCGGCGGCGCCGCTCGGCGGGGCTTCGGCTCGGTCCGTGTCGAGGTCCGCATGGGCCGCTCGACCTGGCTGACGTCGCTGTTCCCCGACAAGGGACGCGGCTGTTACGTCCTCCCGATGAAGAAGGCGGTGCGGACCGCCAACGGCGTCGGTGACGGCGACGTGGTCACCGTCACCGTCCGGCTCGTCGACCTGTAGGCCGGGCGACCGTCAGGGGCCGCCCGGCGCACCCCGCTCCCCTACTGGCCGACGAAGTCGGCCAGTACCCGGTTGAACGTCTCGGACGGCCGCATGGCCGCGGACGCCTTGTCGGCGTCGGGGGCGTAGTAGCCACCGATGTCCATGGGCTCGCCCTGGACCTCGTTGAGCTCGCCGACGATCGTGTCCTCTGCCTCCCCGAGCGCCGAGGCCAGCGGCGCGAACCGTTCGGCGAGCGCCGCGTCCTCGGTCTGCTCGGCCAACGCCTGCGCCCAGTACAGCGCCAGGTAGAAGTGCGAACCGCGGTTGTCCAGCTCACCCACCTTGCGCGACGGCGACCGGCCCTCGTCCAGCAGCTTCTCCGTGGCGGTGTCCAGCGCCGCACCGAGCACCCTGGCGCCCGCGTTGTCGGTCGTCTCGGCCTCGTGGTCCAGCGACACGGCCAGCGCGAGGAACTCACCGAGGGAGTCCCATCGCAGGTGGTTCTCGGCCTCGAACTGCTGGACGTGCTTGGGTGCCGACCCGCCGGCGCCGGTCTCGAACAGGCCACCGCCGTTCATCAGCGGGACGATCGACAACATCTTCGCCGACGTGCCGAGCTCGAGGATGGGGAAGAGGTCGGTCAGGTAGTCACGCAGCACGTTGCCGGTGACGGAGATGGTGTTCTCGCCCTTGGCGGCCCGGTCCAGCGTGACGCGGGTGGCGTCGGCGACGTTCATGATGCGGATGTCGAGGCCGTCGGTGTCCTCCTCCGCGAGGTAGGCGTTGACCTTCTCGATCAGCTGCGCGTCGTGGGCGCGGGTCTCGTCCAGCCAGAAGATCGCCGGCCAGCCCGTGGCGCGCGCTCGACGGACTGCCAGGGACACCCAGTCACGGATGGGGGCGTCCTTGGCCTGGCAGGCACGCCAGATGTCGCCGGCCTCGACCTCGTGGGACATCAGCACGTTGCCGTCACCGTCGACGACCTTGACGGTCCCGTCAGCCGGGACCTCGAAGGTCTTGTCGTGGCTGCCGTACTCCTCGGCCTTCTGCGCCATCAGCCCGACGTTGGGGACGGTGCCCATCGTGGTCGGGTCGAAGGCGCCGTGGGCCTTGCAGAACGCCACGGTCTCGGCGTACAGGTCGGCGTAGGAGCTGTCGGGGATGGTGGCCTTGGTGTCGTGCAGCTCGCCGTCGGGACCCCAGTCCTGGCCGCCGTCACGAATGACGCGGGGCATGGAGGCGTCGATGATGACGTCGGAGGGCACGTGCAGGTTGGTGATGCCCCTGTCGGAGTTCACCATGGCCATGTCGGGGCCGTCGGCGATGCGCTGCTCGATGGCGTCGCGGATCTCCGCGGCGATGGCGTCGTCGAGGTTGTCGAGGGAGGAGAGGACCCCGCCGAGCCCGTCGTTGGGGTTGGCTCCAGCCCGCTCGAGCTCCTCGCCGTACTGCTCGAACACGTCGGCGAAGTACACCTTCACGGCGTGGCCGAAGATGATCGGGTCGGAGACCTTCATCATCGTGGCCTTCATGTGGAGGCTGAACAGGACGCCCTTGTCCTCGGCGTCGGCGATCTCGGCGGCCAGGAACTCCTGCAGGGCCTTCGCGCTCATGTAGGTGGCGTCGACGACCTCGCCCTCGAGGACCGGCACGGACTCGCGCAGCACCGTCTCGGTGCCGTCGGCGGCCTCGTGGACGATCCGCAGCTCGCCGGCGGAGTCGATGGTCACCGACTGCTCGTTGGACCGGAAGTCGTGCTCGCCCATGGTCGCGACATGGGTGCCCGAGTCGTTGTCCCACGAGCCCATGCGGTGCGGGTTCTTGCGGGCGTAGGCCTTCACGGCGGCAGGGGCACGACGGTCGGAGTTGCCCTCGCGGAGCACCGGGTTGACCGCGCTGCCCTTGACCGAGTCGTACGCGGCCCGGATGGCCTCCTCCAGCGGGGTGGCGGGCTCGTCGGGGTAGTCCGGCAGCTCGTAGCCCTTGGCCTGCAGCTCCTTGATCGCGGCCTTCATCTGCGACACCGATGCGGAGATGTTGGGCAGCTTGATGATGTTGGCCTGCGGGGTCTTGGCCAGCTCCCCCAGCTCGGCCAGCGCGTCGTTGACCTGCTGCTCGGGCTCAAGGTGGTCGCCCATCGCCGCAAGGATGCGGCCGGCCAGCGAGATGTCCCGGGTCTCGATCTGCACCCCGCACGCCCCGGCGAACGCCTCGATGATCGGCAGGAACGAGTACGTCGCCAGCGCGGGCGCCTCGTCGGTGTGGGTGTAGATGATGGTGCTCATGGGACTCTTTCGTCTCTGTGTGCGGTCGGCGAGATTCGAGCGGATGCTACCGAGCGGCCGAGGGATCCGCTGATCCCAGCAGGTCCTCCATCGCGGCGGTCGCGGCGGCGATCAGCGGGGCGGTGTCCTCGCCCTCGCGGGATCGCACGGCGAGGGTCATCAGCAGGCTGGTCAGCGCCCAGGCGATGGCCTCCGCACCCTCGGGCGTGTCGACCTGGCCTGCGGCTGCGGCCCTGCGGACGCCCTGCACGATCGCGTCGTGCAGCTCGGCCATCTCCGGCGGCAGGTCCTCGGGTGTGGGTGCCCCCGAAGGATCCCCGTCGGAGGACGCCGGCACCGGCTCGGTCCATGTCGTGTTCCCGACCGGCGGGTCGTCGAGCAGGCGCGACACCATGCGCAGGAGGTCCTCCCGCAGCGAGGTGCCGGTGCGGATGGCCGCCAGCAGCGGATCGAGGGCCTGGCGCGTCGCCCGGGCGGCTCGTCGCGCGACCCTGAAGCCCTCCAGCGCCAGCGACCCGGCGGACCGGCTGGCGGCCTCGACGACCTCGCCCAGCAACGCCTCGAGCGACCCGTTGGCCGTCGCGGCACGCCACTGTTCCTCCTCCGACAGCGTGCGATCGGTCGGGGCCCCGTCGGCGTGGTGTGTCATGACCCCGATGATGCGTCGGATCCGCGGTCGGAAACCAACCGATGGCGGCCGCGTCGCCCCGGAGACACAGGAAGTTCCGTCCGTCGGCAGGAACTCGGCGGGTCCGTCGCGAACCGGGGGGCATGCGCAACAGGACCGCTTCCGCACTGATCGCAATCGTGGCGTTGCTCGGCATCGCCGCAGCCGACCCGCTGGCCCTGCTGGCCGAGATGCGAACCCACGTCCACAAGATCCCGGAGGTCTCGCAGGCCGTCCCGAACGAGTCGCTGGGCGCGACGCCGTGCGTGGACGGCATGGCCGGCCCGTTCCCCTGTGACGGCATCGACCTGCTGTCGTTCACCCCGATCAGCGAGTTCGCGGGGCTGCCGACCTACGCCCCGGTGCTGTACAGCTCGGTCCGAGGGTCCGACGTGTGGGGCTGGACGTCGCCCGAGACGGGTGATGAGTACGTGCTCTTCGGCAAGACCAACGGCGTGGCGTTCTTCCGGGTCACCGACCCGACGGCGCCGGAGTACCTGGGCACGATGCTCAACACCGCGGCCGCCCAGCTGGTCTGGCAGGACATCAAGGTCTACGACAACAAGGCCTACGCCGTCAGCGAGTCCAACCCCCACGGGATGCAGGTCTTCGACCTGTTCCGGCTCGACGGCGTCACCGAGCCCCAGGACTGGGTGATGGACAGCTTCTATCCCCTCAACGTCGCGGCCCACAACCTGGCGATCAACGAGGAGACCGGCTTCGCCTACATCGTCGGCGGCAACGCTGGCCTGGCTGCCGAGGACCAGTGCCGCGCCGGCCTGCACATCGTCGACCTCAAGACGCCCGTGCCCACCTTCGCCGGCTGCTACGTCGAGGAGGGCGGCGTCGGCGTCGTCGGATCGCTGGTCGGCCCGCTGGGTGCCCTGTCGCGCTACGTGCACGACACCGAGTGCGTGGTGTACCGCGGCCCCGACGTGGACTACCAGGAGCACGAGATCTGCTTCAACAGCTCCGAGACCCACGTCGCGATCGTCGACGTCACCGACAAGCTGGCCCCCAGCCACATCGCGTCGATCGAGTACGACCTGACCGAGTACGCCCACCAGGGCTGGCTGACCGACGACGGTCGCCACTTCCTGCTCGGAGACGAGCTGGACGAGGACGCCAACGCCGGGCTGCCCACCCGCACGCTCGTCTTCGATGTCGAGGACCTCGACAACCCGTCGTGGCAGGGCACCCACTACGGGCACTCGCAGTCGATCGACCACAACATGTACATCCGCGACGGGCTGGTGTACCAGTCCAACTACGCCTCCGGGCTGCGGGTCGTCGACCTCTACGACATCGACGACGTCGACCACGACCACGCCAACGGCAACGAGCTGGAGGAGGTCGCCTTCTTCGACGTCTTCCCCGACAACGACGGCACGTCCTTCTCGGGAACCTGGTCCAACTACCCCTACTTCGACTCGGGCACCGTGGTCATCAGCGGCTACGACGGCCTGTGGCTCGTGAAGGTCCAGGACGAGGTGTTCGACGACATCGTCACCGCCCGTCCCGACCACGACCTGGCCGACCGCTAGGCCGACGCGGACCGCCCCTGTCCGGCCGGCTGGGACCGGACGGGGGCGGACCTTGGTCAGCGGGCGACCGGCGTGGCACACTTGTCGCTCCGCACGGGACACGGAGTCCTCCGAACCCATGCGTGACCGCCGGCCACGGCCGGCACCTTCCGAGGTAGCTCAATCGGCAGAGCAATCGACTGTTAATCGATAGGTTGTGGGTTCAAGTCCCACCCTCGGAGCCACATTTCCCACCGCGCCTCCGGTGCGATCCCCCGGGTCCTCGGCGCGAAGGGCCGCCAGCGCAGCGTCGACCCCGGCGCGGAACGACTCGGCGTCGGCGTACAGCCAGGCGCGCTGGAGCAGCGTCTCTCGGATGTCATCCATCGGTGCCTCACCTCCGGCGCGCAGGCTAGGCCGCAGGTGTTTCCCGGCCGTTGCTGGACCATGAACACCTGCTGATCTCCCCGACCCGTCCCCACCCTCGGTACGGTGTCGGTCAGCACAGTGCACGGGACGCGGGAAGGACAGCAGCGATGGGATTCAGGTTCGGGGTCGTCACCGGCTTCGCGGTCGGCTACGTGCTCGGCGCCAAGGCAGGCCGGGAACGCTACGAGACCATCCGGCAGACCGCAGATGTGTTCATGGGATCCCGCACCGCCCGTCACCTGGAGGACGGGCTGCGCGAGGCCTGGTCGTCGGCCAAGGAGGAGTTCCCCGCCGTCGGTCAGGCCGGCGAGCAGATGGGACGTGTCCTGGACCTGCACGACCGCCTCGACGGGCAGGGCTGACCCAGGGCGGGGCCGACCGACGGGCCTAGTCGCGCAGGTAGTCCCGCAGCTGATCGGATCGTGAGGGGTGGCGCAGCTTTGCCAGCGTCTTGGCCTCGATCTGGCGGATCCGCTCACGGGTGACGCCGAACTCGTCGCCGACCTCCTCCAGCGTCCGGGCCTGCCCCCCGTCGAGCCCGAAGCGCAGCGCGATGACCCGCTGCTCCCGGTCGTTGAGGGTGTGGAGCACCCCGCGGATCTGGTCCTGCATCAGGTGGAAGCTGGCGGCGTCGAGCGGTACCACGGCGGCCTCGTCCTCGATGAAGTCGCCCAGCGAGGCGTCGTCCTCGCCACCGACGGGCGTCTCGAGGCTGACCGTCTCCTGGGAGATCTTGAGGATGTCCTCGATCTTCTCCTCGTCGATGTCGAGCTCTGCCCCGATCTCCGCCGAGGTCGGGTCACGGCCGAGCATCTGGTGCAACCGTCGCTGGGTGCGGACGACCTTGTTGATCGTCTCCACCATGTGGACGGGGATGCGGATGGTCCGGGCCTGGTCGGCGATGGCCCTCGTGATGGCCTGCCGGATCCACCAGGTGGCGTAGGTGGAGAACTTGTAGCCCTTGCGGTAGTCGAACTTCTCCACCGCTCGGATCAGCCCGAGGTTGCCCTCCTGGATCAGGTCCAGGAGCACCATGCCCCGACCCACGTACCGCTTGGCGATCGACACGACCAGCCGCAGGTTGGCCTCGACCAGCCGCCGCTTGGCGATGTGCCCGCCGCGCTCCACCCGGGTCAGCTGGCGACGTCGGACGATCGCGTCGTCGTCGTCGACGTCGAGGGAGGCGAGGAACACGCCAGCGGCCAGCCCCGCCTCGACGCGCTTGGCCAGGTCGACCTCCTCCTCGGCGCTGAGCAGCTCGACGCGCCCGATCTCCCGGAGGTACAGCCGCACCGGATCCCCTGTGGACGCCGGCACCACGACATCCGACGGGGGGTCACGACGGCGGGGCGCGGCCTTCGGCGGTGGTGGGGGTGGCTTGCGGGTGGTGATGCCCTCGGCCGACAGCAGGCTGGTGAGCGCCGTGTCGGCCCCCTCCCCCACCCGTGCGCCCGCCAGCGCGTCGTCGACCTCCTGCGGGGTCACGTACCCCCGCTGACGGCCGACGTGCAGCAGGTCGGTGACCGCATGGGCGTCCAGCAGGGCCGCCTCGACCTCGGCGGCGTCCCGTCCGGTCGTCGCCTTCGCCGCCGCAGGCGGGGCATCGGCCGTCCCCTCCTGCGGTATCCGTTGTGCGCTGCTCACAGCGCCCCCCTTCCCTCGTGGGCCCGCCAGACCCGTTCGAGCTCGCCGATCTCCCGCATCAGCTCGCCGCGTTCCTCCGGTGCCAGCCGTTCGCGGCTGTCCGACAGCCGGTTGCGGGCCGCCTGCCATCGACGTTTGGCGTCCCGGCCCCGCAGGGCCTCGAGCAGCCCGGCGATCGCGGTCTGCTCGGGCACGGTGGTCAGCTCGGCGACCGCAAGTCCCCGGACCCGGCGACGCATGTCGTCGTCGGGCATCGCGTCGAGCACGGCCTCGAAGTCGTCACCGGCCTTGCAGATCGCCCGGAACAGCTGGCGCGACGGTTCGGCGGTGAAGACCTGCTCGTCCAGTAGCTGCCACCCGTCGGGCAGCAGCTCGGGCCGCTGCAGGGCGACCTGCAGCACCTGCCGTTCGAGCTGCATCTGCGGATCGCGGCTTCCGGGCAGGACGGTGCGATCCGGCGGGGCCGCCGTCGTCGTCCGGCCCCGTCCCCCGGGTGGGTACGTCCGGTTCAGCTCGTCCTCGATCCGTTGCGCCGGCAGCCCCACCGCGGGGGCGACCACGTCGAAGACGTACTTGTACCGCAACGAGGGGTTGTCGATGCGGCCCAGCAGCTCGAAGGTCGACTGGTACGCCGCCGTCTGCAGCTCGGGAGTCGACAGGTCCGCGGTGCGCAGCTTGTGCTCGATCTGGAACTCCACCGCGGTCTTGCGGCCCGCCATGACCTGCTCGACCGCCGCTGCGCCGCCCTCGGCCACCAGGTCGGCCGGGTCCTTGCCCTCGGGCAGGACGAGGACGCCGAGGTCGGTGACGTTCGCCGCTTCGGCCCGCTCCCGAGCACGCTCGGCAGCCTCGAACCCGGCGTTGTCGGCGTCGAGGCAGAGCGTGACCCTCGCGTCCATCCGCTCGATCATCGCGAAGTGCTGCTCGGTGAGGGCGGTGCCGCACGGGGCGACGGCCTGGGTCGTGCCCGCCAGGTGCAGGGCGATGACGTCCATGTACCCCTCGACGACGAGGACCTCGCGGCGCTTGACGATCTCCCGCCGCGCGAGGTGCAGGCCGTAGAGGGTGGTGGACTTGTCGTAGACCTCGGTCTTCGGCGAGTTGATGTACTTGGGGGCGGTGCCGTCGATCCTGGTGACCACCGGCCCGTCGGGCAGGATCCGCCCGCCGAAGGCGACCACGTCGTTGCCCCGCTGGTCGTGGATGGGGAACAGCACCCGGGCACGGAACCGGTCGATGAGCCCGTGCTTGCCCTGGGTGGACAGGCCGGCCTCGATGAGGTCCTTGGCGGCCGCCCCCTTGCGCTGCATGTGGGTCGACAGCTCGTCCCAGGCGTCCGGGGCCCATCCGATCCCGAAGACCTCCCAGGCGCCGGCGGGGACCTGCCGGTCCAGCAGGTAGCTGCGGGCAGCGGCCCCGTCGTCGGCCTTGAGTCGCGACCGGTAGAACGCGGCGGCCTCGCCGATGATCTCCAGCATCCGCGTGCGCTTGCCGAGCGCGGCCTTCTGCCCGGGCCGCAGCTCCTGGTAGCGCAGGTCCACGCCGAACTGCCGGGCCAGCTTCTCCACGGCGTCGGCGAAGGACAGGCCCTCGATCTCCATCACGAACCCGATGGCGTCGCCGTGGGCGTTGCAACCGAAGCAGTAGTACACGCCCTTGACCGGGTTGACGGAGAACGATGCGCTGCGCTCCTCGTGGAACGGGCAGCGCCCCATGAGGCTGGTGCCGCTGCCCTTCAGCGTGGTGTAGGGCGCGATCACCGCGCTGATGTCCATCCGGTCCTTGAGGGTCCGGATGTCGTCATCGTTGATGCGCCCAGCCACGTCCGTCCGAGTCTAGTGTCGGGTTGCGACGTCGTCGGGACCCACGGGCACTCGGCGTCGGCTCAGAGCCGGTGCGGTGACCGCCGGGGCAGCAGCAGCTGGTTGAACAGGCGCAGGGCCTGGCCGTCGGTCAGCGACGTGACGAAGTCGATGACGCGCTGCAGCTCGGGATCACCGCCGTTGCGGAACTGGCTGGGCAGCCGGCCGGGGTTGTCGACGTAGAAGACGACGAGGCTGGACAGGCAGTGCGCGCCACGTGCCCGTTCGGCGAGGACCCCGTGGCGACCGCTGACCCGGGTCGTCGCGACGTCCTCCATGGCGTCGAGGGCGGTCGCGGCGGGGCTGGACAGGCGGATCTCCGGGGTGTCGGCCGACGCCTGCACCGCGTCCGCGCACAGTGCGGTGATCCAGTCCTCCGGGGTCGGGCCGAGGATGCTCGTGGCCCGTTCGGGAAGGTCCTCCGACACGATGACCCCAACGGACAGGGCGTCGCGGAGCTCGCCGATGACGCCGGCGATCCGATCGGCCAGGCGGACGACCTCGCCCTCTCGGGTGGCGGGCATCTCCGCGGCCACGGTGTGGGTCGCGATGCCGTCGCGGACCTCCCAGCACAGGTTCAGGCCCTGGCCGTCCTGCTCGATGAGCTCGACCACCCTGACCGACTGGTGGTTGTGGCGGAAGGGCTCCTCGGTGAACAGTCCGAACGCCTCGTCCCCGGCCCGCGCGAACGCCGCAGCACCGAGGTCACGGCCCAGGGCGATGGCCTCGGTCAGGTCCTCGTTCAGCCGCAGGGCCCGGCTGATGGTCCGGGCGATCCGTGACCCGAACAGCGTGTGGTCGATGCGCGAGCGGTACCCGTCCCCGCCGGGGGCCAGCAGCACGTGGCTCTTGTCCTTCAGCCGTCCGAACGCGGTCGAGGCGAGGATGCGGTGCACGTCGACCTGGAAGGTCGAGCGGAGCGGATCGGCCGGCTCGTGTTGTTCGCGCCCCTTGGTCTCTGCGGACAACGTCGCCCATCCCGAGAGGCTGGCACGCTCCAGTTCCTCGGTTCGATCACGGGGGGTTCGTGACGTTGCCACCGACCACGAGGCTAGCATCGGCGTCGCGATGGAACCCGTGAAGCCGAACGAGCTCGTGGTCGCTGCCCGTGTGGCCGACGGCCTGGTCTACGTCGCCGGCATGGCCGGCGTCGTCGCGGGCGCCCTGCTGTTCAGGGACGGCAACCTGCCGTTCGCGATCATCGCCTGGGTCGTGACGTTCATCGCGGGGACGGTCCTGCGGCTGGCGGCGTGGATGGCCCGCGGGGTCGCGCAGATCATGCAGCGCACCGAGCGCATCGAGTCCGATGCGGCCCGGCTGGTCCGCGATGCGGTTGCCGACGCCGAGCCGCACGACCCCTGGGCCCGGCGCGACCTGCGCTGACCCCGTTCCGACGGTGGCTCAGGCCGTGTCGGGACTCCACGGCTGGGCGAAGCGCTCCTGGAGGTAGCCGACCAGCTTCTCGATCGGGATGCGCTCCTGGGTCATGGTGTCGCGGTCGCGGACGGTGACCGCCCGGTCGTCCTCGACGGTCTCGAAGTCCACGGTGACGCAGAAGGGCGTACCGACCTCGTCCTGCCGGCGGTAGCGGCGGCCGATCTGGCCGGCCTCGTCGTAGTCCACGTTGGCGAAGTGCGGCTTGAGCAGGTCGTTGACCTCTCGCGCCGTCGGGGTCAGCGTGTCCTTCTTCGACAGCGGCAGGACCGCGACCTTCACCGGCGCGATCTCGGGGTGCAGCTTGAGGACGGTCCGGGTTTCGGTGCCGCCCTTGGCCGTCGGCGCCTCCTCCTGCCGGTAGGCGTCGACGAGGAACGTCAGGGCGATCCGGTCCACGCCGGCCGCCGGCTCGATGACGTAGGGGATGTAGCGCTCGTCGGCAGCCTGGTCGAAGTACGACAGGTCCTTGCCCGAGTGCTCGGCGTGCTGGGTCAGGTCGAAGTTGCCCCGGTTGGCGATGCCCTCCACCTCACCCCAGCCCATCGGGAACCGGTACTCGATGTCGACGGTGCCCTTGGAGTAGTGCGACAGCTCGTCATCGGCGTGGGGACGGATACGGATGTTCTCGGTGCGCAGGCCCAGGTTGCGGTACCAGTCGTAGCGCTGGCGGATCCAGTAGGCGTGCCACTCCTCGTCGGTGCCGGGCTTGCAGAAGAACTCCATCTCCATCTGCTCGAACTCGCGGACGCGGAAGATGAAGTTGCGGGGGGTGATCTCGTTGCGGAACGACCGACCGATCTGGCCGATGCCGAAGGGGATCTTCTTTCGAGCGGTCAGCTGCACGTGGGCGAAGTCCACGAACATGCCCTGCGCGGTCTCGGGTCGCAGCCACACCTGCGCTGCGGTGTCCTCCGTCGGGCCGACGAACGTGCGGAACATCAGGTTGAAGGCCTTGGACTCCCCGAAGGTGCCCACCTGCCCGCAGGAGGGGCAGAAGACCTCGCCCTTCTTGTTGGTCTCCAGCTGGTCCTCGCGATGGCGGGTGTTGCAGTTGCTGCACTCCACCAGCGGGTCGGTGAAGCCACCGACGTGGCCGGACGCCTCCCACACCTGCGGGTTCATCAGGATGGAGGCCTCCAGCGGCACGACGTCGTCGCGCAGCTGGAACATCGCCTTGCGCCACGCGTTGCGGACGTTGTCCTTCAGCGCCACGCCGAGCGGGCCGTAGTCCCACGCCCCGCGCAGGCCGCCGTAGATCTCCGAGGACTGGAAGATGATGCCTCGGCGCTTGCACAGCTCGACGATGGTCTCCATCGAGGTGTGGTGCTCGGTCACGGTGTCGTCGGCCAGCGGGTCGACGGTCTCGTAGTCGGCGTCGAACGGGGGCGGCAGGTGCGGGTCGTCGGTCACAGAGGGCTCCAGGGGCGTGCGCGGCATCGCCCGGTCGTCGGGACGGATGGGGGGTGATCGGGTGGACGAACGATCATACGGGGCGCAGTCAACGTGCCGGCCACCCCGTGGTGCAGGTGCGGAACCGATTACGAGAACCGTTGGTGGACCAGTGTTGCTATTTGTCCGCTGACCGTGTTTCATTGTGGACGAAGGGGGTGGGCTTTCTTGTCCCACCGATGATGGAGAATGCCTGATGGGCCGACCTCGTGATCTCGAGGCCCGTGACCGAATCCTCAAGGCGACCCACGATCTGATCACCACAGCGGATGCCGACGCATCCATCAACGCCATCGTGGCGCGAGCGGGCGTCGGCAAGGCGACGGTGTACAGGTGGTGGAACAGCCGAACGGCTGTCGTGCTGGACGCGCTCGTGGAGGTGCGCGGCGAACCCGCGTCCCCGCAGCAGACCGATGACCCCTGGGCTGACCTGCGCGCCCTCGTCGTCGACCTGGCCGAGCTCGTGGTCGGCGACACCAGCGCGCTGACCCGCGATCTGCTCGGCGCCGTGCTGCGTGGCGACGAGGAGGCCGGGGCCATCCGCGAGCTGCTGCTCGAGCGTGGCCAGCAGGACCTCGCGGCGGCGCTCCAGCGCGGTGTCGACGAAGGGGTCCTGCGCAAGGACCTCGACGTCGACGGTGCCGTCAGCGCCATCCACGGCTCGTTGTGGCTGCGTGCCCTGAGCAACGAGGGCAACGACGGTCAGTCCGCCGAGAAGGTCGCTGACGAGCTGCTGGAGGTCCTGTCGGGCGGTCTGCGCCCTCGGGTCTGACACGCCCCTCCTCCACCGAACGACACGAGGCGCCGCACCCCGAAGGGGGCGGCGCCTCGTCCGTGTCCGGCGGGCCGGAGGATCGCCTCCCTAGAGGATCTGGGAGAGGAACAGCTTGGTGCGCTCCTCCTGGGGGTTGTCGAAGAAGTGCTCCGGGGTCCCGACCTCGACGATCTCGCCGTCGGCCATGAACACCACCCGGTCGGCGACGGCCCGGGCGAAGCCCATCTCGTGGGTGACCACGATCATCGTCATGCCGGAGGCCGCCAGCTCCTGCATGGCATCGAGGACCTCCTTGACCATCTCCGGGTCGAGCGCCGAGGTCGGTTCGTCGAACAGCATGACCTTGGGCTTCATGGCCAGCGCACGGGCGATCGCCACGCGCTGCTGCTGGCCACCCGACAGCTGACCCGGCTGCTTGTGGGCCTGCTCGGGGATCTTCACCATCTCGAGCAGCCGCATGGCCTCGGCCTCGGCCTCGGCCTTCGGCTGCTTGCGGACCTGCCGCGGGCCGAGGGTGATGTTCTCCATGATGGTCATGTGCGGGAACAGGTTGAAGCTCTGGAAGACCATGCCGCACTCGCGGCGGATCTCCTGGATGTTCCGCACGTCGTTGGACAGCTCCACACCGTCCACCACGATCCGACCCCGGGTGTGCTCCTCGAGGTGGTTCACGCAGCGGATCATCGTGGACTTGCCCGAGCCGGACGGTCCGATGACCACCACGACCTCCTGGGCACCGACGACGAGGTTGATGTTCTTCAGGGCCTGGAAGTCCCCGTAGAACTTGTCCATGTCGCTGAT
The DNA here is from genome assembly GCF_003073135.1 of Euzebya rosea. Classification (NCBI taxonomy): domain Bacteria; kingdom Bacillati; phylum Actinomycetota; class Nitriliruptoria; order Euzebyales; family Euzebyaceae; genus Euzebya; species Euzebya rosea. The sequence continues at coordinate 384,880 of NZ_PGDQ01000003.1, read as the reverse complement.
CGTGATGATCGGCTCGCCCGTCCCGCCGGGCTTCAGTGCGGCGGAACGGAGATCGTCGAGGTTGCTCATCGGGTACCAACTCCAAGCTTGGTTTCGAGACGCTGTGATGCACGGGACATGGAGAAACACATGACCCAGAAGATGAAGGCGACGAAGGCGTAGACCTCCGGCGCGTAGCCCTGGTTCTGGAACTCGGGGCTGGCGAGGATCGGGTCGGACACGCCCAGCAGGTCGAACTGGCTGATGATGATCAGCAGCGTCGTGTCCTTCAGCAGGGCGATGAACTGTCCGACCAGCGCCGGGATCGAGTTCCGCAGCGCCTGCGGGAGGACGATCTTCCGGGTGATCGTGACCGGCGAGAGGCCGACGGCCTGCCCGGCCTCGGTCTGCCCGCCGGGGACCGACTGGAGGCCACCACGGACGATCTCGGCCACGTAGGCGGCGCTGAACAGGGTGAACATGATGATCGCGCGGATCACCGACGCCGGCGGTTCGAAGCTGGAGGGGAAGAAGAACCGCAGGGCGAACTCACCCATGAACAGCAGCGTGATCAGCGGCACACCCCGGATCAGCTCGATGTAGAGCACCGCGACCGGCCGCAGGAGCGGGAAGCTCGACCGGCGGGTCAGGGCGAGGACCACACCCAGCGGGAAGCAGGCCGCGATGGAGATGAAGGCGACGTTGACGGTCAGCAGCAGGCCACCGAAGTTGTCGACGTTGCCCGGGTTGAACCCGGTCTCGAGCAGGAAGGCCAGGAGGACGAGGCCGGCCAGGATGAGCGTCCGCCGGTGCAGCACCGACTCCGGCAGCAGCGCCGGGATGCGCTGGCCGACGAAGAACGGCACCGCGAGCCCGATGACCAGCAGCGTCGGGGTGATCGTCTCGGTGAAGCTGAGGATCACCGCCATCGCCAGCACGGGCGGGGCGACGATGCCGAGCTTCGTGCGGGTCGTCATCGGTGGCGAGGTGTCGCCCGGCATGCGGCCCGACGCGAAGCCCAGGGTGAAGGCGATCGTGTAGATCGCGGCCCACAGCATCGGGTAGCCGATGTCGGTGCCGTCGAACTGGGTGCCGACCATGTAGCGGATCAGCTGGGAGCTGATGATGTCCCAGGAGTTCCGCATGCCACCGTCGGGAGTGACCTTCTCGTTGAAGAACACGAAGATCGACGCGCGGTAGAGCACGTACCCGAGGATCAGCCCGAAGACGATCGTCAGGATCGAGTTCTTGGTGTCCTTGAACAGGTTCTCGCGGATCAGGCCGCGGAGCCCGTGGTCGAGGCCGGTGGGCAACGGCGCGTCCGGTGCGACCGGGTTGTCCTCCGGGCCGGGGGTCTGGGTCTTGATGGTGCTCATCGGGTCTCCAGCGCCAGTCGGTTGTTGAAGAAGTTCGCGATGAGCGAGATGCCCAAGGAGAACGTCAGGTACAGCCCCATCAGCACGACCACCGTCTGGATCGCCGGCGCGGCGTTGTTGGTGGCACGGCCGAAGATGGCGGTGATCTCGATGTAGCCGACGGCCACCGCGAGGGAGGAGTTCTTGGTGATGTTGAGGTACTGGTTCGCCAACGGCGGGATCATGATCCGGAAGGCCTGCGGCAGGATCACGAAGCGGTAGCGCTGGAAGGTCGACAGCGCGACGGCGTTGGCGGCCTCCGTCTGCCCCTTGTGGATGGCTTGGATGGCGCCACGCACGATCTCGGCGACGTGGGACGCGGTGTACAGCGTGAGGGCGACGGTGAGCGAGGCGTAGTTCGGGATGACGGTCAGGCCACCGCCGACCTGCCGGCCGTCGATCATGGCCGGGTCCAGCGCGAGGGCGTTGCCGGCGATGAAGTTGCCGATCGCGACGACGACGAGGAACGCGCCGATGCCGTACAGCCCTCCGCGGGCGGGCTGGCCTGTCCTGGCGTTGACGCTGCCCCGGTAGGCGGCCATCAGGACCGCGGCGAGCAGTCCGAGGCCGATGAACGCCACGAACATCAGGCCGCTGGCGTCGGGGTTCAGCCACGGGATGCCGATGCCGCGGTTGGACACCACGAACGCATCCAGCGGCGTGGGCGCCTCGGTGATCTGCGGCAGGGAGCCCAGCGTGATGCCGAAGTGGGCGATGAAGATCCACACCAGCGCCGGCACGTTCCGGAACGTCTCCACGTACAGGGTGCCGAAGGTGCGGACCGCCACGTTGTTGGACAGCCGCGCGATGCCGATCAGGATGCCGATGATCGTGCAGCCGGGGATCCCGACCAGGATCACCCTGACGGTGTTGAGGTAGCCCAGCCAGAAGGCTCCGAGCACGCTCTCGTCAGCGGCGTCGTCGAGCCCGGGGATGGCCGAGCCGAACTTGCCGTCCAGGAACTCGAACCCGGTGGGCAGGCCCGCCGCCTGCAGGTTCGTCCTGATGTTGTTGTAGAGGTACGCCGCTACTGCGACGACCACCGCCAGGACAGCAATCTGTCCGATCCACCGGATGACCCTGACGTCCCTGTAGAACGGCGGATTCTCCTGGCTTCTCAGCGGCGGAATGGGGGCAGTGGTTGACACGTGGCCTCCTCGAGCGCGTGCGCTGTCGTCTGTGTATCCGTTGAGTGTTTCAGATTGGACAGCATTCGGGGCGGACGTTTCCGCCCGCCCCGAACACCAACTGGCTGCTGGAGCAGCCCGGCCGCCGCGTCAACGGCGGCCGGAACCGTGCTCTAGCGGAACGGCGGCGCGTAGTGCAGGCCGCCCTCGGTCCACAGCTGGTTGACACCCTCGTCCAGACCGATGGGGAGGATGTTGCGGTCGAAGATCTCCTGGTAGTTACCAACAGCCTCGATCACGCGAACGGCCCACTGCTCGTCCGGGAAGCCCAGGCCGGCACCGGTCGTCTGACCGTCCTCCTGGCCCAGGAAACGGGCGATGTCGGCGTTGGCGCCGGCGTCGAAGGAGCCGATGTTCTCGGAGGTCAGGCCGAACTCCTCGGCCTGGAAGGTCGCGAAGACGACCCACTGGACGATGTCGAACCACTGGTCGTCACCCTGGCGGACGGCCGGGCCGAGCGGCTCCTTGGACATCACGTCGGGGAGGATCTTCACGTCGCCGCCGGTGTAGGTGGCCGCGAAGGAGGCCAGACCGGAACGGTCCGTGGTGTAGGCGTCGCAGGCGCCGGTGGAGAAGTTCTCCGTGACCGCGGCCTCGTCGGCAACGTTGACGGGCTCGTAGGAGATGCCCAGGTTGTCGAAGTAGGTCTCGAGGTTCAGCTCGGTGGTGGTACCGGTCTGCACGCAGATCAGGTAGCCGTCCATGTCCTCGACAGCCTCGGCGGGGTCGTCAGCGTTGACGAGCATGCCCTGGCCGTCGTAGTAGGTGGTGGCGGTCCACTGCAGGCCCAGCTCACCGTCACGGGAGGCGGTCCAGGTGCCGTTGCGGGACAGGACGTCGACCTCACCGGACTGCAGGGCCGTGAAACGGGTCTCCGCAGACAGGTTGGTGTACTCGACGGCCTCGGGGTCGCCGAGGACGGCGGCCGCGATGGCCTTGCAGTAGTCGACGTCGAGACCGCTGTAGGTGCCGCCCTCGTCGAGGGAGAAGCCGTTGAGCTGGCCGTTGACGCCGCACTTCAGGACGCCGGCGTCCAGCGTGGCCTGCAGGGTCGAGCCCTCAGAGCCGGTGGTCGAGCCGGTGGACGGCGCGTCCTCGGTGGCGGCGGTGTCGTCGCCACCGTCTTCGCCCTCGGGGGCGGTCTCCTCGGACGTGTCAGCGCCCTCGGACTCCTCGTCGGTCCCTTCGTCGTCGCCGGAGCTGCAGGCAGCCAGGACGAGCATGGCCACGAGCATCATGGCGATCAGACGTAGCTTCTTTGAGATGCGCAACGCATCGACTCCTTCGTGAGGTGTGCGGGTACGGGGTGGGTTGAGCGTCGCAGTTCGTGCCTCGCTCCCCGCGTACATGTGCGATCGGACAGGTCCGACCAGCCGCGAGGACCATAGCTACTACTGCGGTCATTGGCAATGGCATTGGTCTGCTTCGGGTGGTTCTTAACACCACCGAAACAGGGTCAGACGCCGGCCGGATGCCAGACGGTCTTGACCTCGAGCGCGCCCCGCAAGCGCGCCGTCGTCGCCGGAGTGTGCCATGCCTCACTAGTGACTGTCGAGGGTCGCGCGACGATGCGCGTGGTCGACCCCGCGGCCGCCTGCAGCAGGTCGACGGCCTGCTCCGGCGATGCGCCGGTCAGGTCGATGGCGCCGACATCCATGTGGCTGGCCAGCACCGGGGCCAGCTCGTCGGTGTGCCCGGTCAGCACGTTGACGACCCCCGCGGGAACGTCGCTGGTGGCCAGGACCTCCGACAGCGTGACCGCCGGGATCGGCCGCTGCTGGCTGGCGACGGCGACCACGACGTTGCCGCCGGCCAGGGCTGGGGCGATGGTGCTGACCAGTCCGAGCAGGCTGGACTCCTGCGGCGCGATCACCGCGACGACCCCGGTGGGCTCGGGGGTCGACACGTTGAAGTACGGGCCGGCAACCGGGTTGGCGTTGCCGAAGACCTGGGCGATCTTGTCGGTCCAGCCGGCGTACCAGACCCACCGATCGATGGCCGCGTCGACCTCGCGCGCGGCTGCGTCGCGGGACAGGCCCTCGGCGGCAGCCACGTCGGCGGTGAACTGGTCGCGCCGCCCCTCGATGACCTCCGCGATGCGGTACAGGATCTGGCCACGGTTGTAGGCGGTTCGTCCGGCCCAGCCGTCGACGGCCTTCCAGGCGGCCGACACGGCGTCGCGGACGTCCTTTCGGCTGCCCATGGCGATGTTGGCCAGGAACGTGCCGTCTGCCGTCGTCGCCTCGTAGGTGCGGCCGGACTCCGAGCGGGGGAAGGCCCCACCGATGTAGAGCTTGTGGGTCTTCGCCACCGACACTCGGCCGGTCGACGTCGTGTTGTCGGGCATCAGATCGTCACCTCGAGGTAGGGGGCCAGCCCCTGGCGGCCGCCCTCGCGACCGAAGCCCGACTCCTTGTAGCCGCCGAACGGGCTGGTCGGGTCGAACCGGTTGAACGTGTTGGACCAGACGACGCCGGCCTTGAGCTGCTGGGCCATCCACAGGATCCGGCTGCCCTTGTCGGTCCACACCCCGGCGGACAGGCCGTAGGGGGTGTTGTTGGCCTTGGCCACGGCCTCGTCGGGCGTGCGGAAGGTCATGGTCGTCAGGACCGGCCCGAAGATCTCCTCGCGGGCGATCCGCATGGACTGGCTGGCATCGGAGAAGATCGTCGGCGGGAACCAGTAGCCGCGGTCGGGCAGGTCACAGGCGGGTGACCACCGGGTGGCCCCCTCCTCCTCCCCTGCCGAGGCCAGCGCGGTGATGCGCTCGAGCTGCTCAGCGGAGTTGATCGCACCGATGTCGGTGTTCTTGTCCATCGGATCGCCCAGGCGCAGGGTGGACAGTCGGGTCCGCAACCGCTCCATGAGGGGTTCGGCGATGGACTCCTGCACGAGCAGCCGGCTGCCGGCGCAGCAGACGTGGCCCTGGTTGAAGAAGATGCCGTTGACGATGCCCTCGATCGCCTGGTCCAGCGGCGCGTCGTCGAAGACGATGTTGGCCGCCTTGCCGCCGAGCTCGAGGGTCAACGACTTGGCCGTTCCGGCGACGGACCGCTGGATGGCCTTGCCCACGGCGGTCGAGCCGGTGAACGCCACCTTGTCGACGTCGGCGTCGACGAGCGCCTGCCCGGTCTCGCCCGCGCCGGTGACGATGTTGACCACACCCGGCGGCAGGTCGGCCTGCTGGATGATCTCCGCGAGGTGCAACGCGGTCAGCGGGGTGGTCTCGGCAGGCTTGAGCACCACGGTGTTGCCGGTCGCCAGCGCCGGGGCCAGCTTCCACGCGGCCATGAGCAGCGGGAAGTTCCACGGGATGATCTGGCCGGCCACGCCGAGCGGCTTGGGGTCCGGGCCGTAGCCGGCGTACCCGAGCTTGTCGGCCCAGCCGGCGTAGTAGAAGAAGTGGGCGCTGACCAGCGGCAGGTCGCTGTCGCGCGACTCGCGGATCGGCTTGCCGTTGTCGATGGTCTCCAGCACCGCCAGCTCGCGGCTGCGCTCGGCGATCAGCCGGGCGATCCGGTACAGGTACTTGGCCCGTTCGCTGCCGGGCATCGGGCCCCACACCTCGGTCTGGGCCCGACGGGCGGCCGCAACGGCACGCTGGACGTCGGCCGGCGAGGCGTCGGCGACCTCGGCCAGCACCTCCTCGGTGGCGGGGTTGACGGTCTTGCGGAACCCGTCGCCCTCGGGGGCGACGAACTCGCCGTCGATGAACAGCCCGTAGGAGGAGCGGATGTCGACCACGTCGGTGGCCTGTGGGGCCGGGGCGTAGGCGAACCCGCCGCTGGGTGCGGTCGGCTCGGTGGTGTCGGTCATGTGGGTCCCCTAGTCGAGGGTGACGTAGTCGTGGCCCTCGTAGACACCGGAGGTCCGGCGCCGACGCTGGAGCAGCACGTCGTTGAGCAGGCTGGAGGCGCCGTAGCGGAACCAGTCGGGGGTCAGCCAGTCCGGCCCGGCGGTCTCGTTGACCAGCACGAGGTAGCGGATGGCGTCCTTGGAGGAACGGATGCCGCCGGCGGACTTCACGCCGACCTGGGTGCCGGTGGCGGCGCGGAAGTCCACGACCGCCTGCAACATCACCATGGTCACTGGTCGCGTGGAGGCGGGCGCTACCTTGCCCGTGGAGGTCTTGATGAAGTCGGCCCCGCCGATCATGGCCAGGACCGACGCCCGCCGGACGTTGTCGAGCGTCGCCAGCTCGCCGGTCTCCAGGATGACCTTGAGGTGGGCCCGGTCGGGGCCGGTGCCGCAGGCCTCGCGCACGGCGACGATCTCCTCGAGCACCTTGCCGTAGCGTCCGGACAGGAAGGCGCCACGATCGATCACCATGTCGATCTCGTGGGCCCCGTCGGCGACGGCCTGGCGGGTGTCGGCCAGCTTCACGTCCATGGCGGCGCGGCCTGCGGGGAAGGCCGTGGCGACCGCCGCGACCCTGACCGAGCTGCCGGCGGTGATGCGGGCGACGTCGGCGACCATGTCGGGATACACGCAGATGGCCGCGACCGGCGGGCAGGTCGGGTCGTCGGGGTCGGGGCGCAGGCCCTTCCGCGCGAGCGAGGTGACCTTGCCGGGGGTGTCGGCACCCTCCAGCGTGGTCAGGTCGATCATGCGGATGATCAGGTCGAGCGCCCAGTCCTTGGACTCGTTCTTGATCGAGCGCGTCGCGAGCTGGGCCACTCGGGCCTCGGCGCCGACCTGGTCGACGCCGGGGAGGCCGTGGAGGAACCGACGCAGCTGGGCGTCGGTGGCGGTCGGCTCGGGAACGCTCTCCAGGCCTGGGGGAAGGAGGGTCGTCATCGCTGCTCGATGCTAGCTGTCGACGACGAACGGTCGGGGGCCCCAGCGGAGGTCCTGGCCGTGTGCCTGGGCGAGGCCCAGCTCCACGGTGGCACCGCCCGGCCAGGTCGTGGCCAGGAGGGGGTAGGGCGTGCCGTCGTAGACCATCGCGGGTGGGCGGGGTTCCAGCCGCAGCCAGGCCAGCGGATTCGTGGCGGTGGCCGACGCGCCGACGTCGGCGAGCAGGGCGACGACGGTGTCCTGCTCGGCGGGTGGCAGGTAGCGCCAGACGACGGAGTGCGACACCACCGTCAACCCGTCGGGGCGGTCGGGCAGCACGTCGGCCAGCCACTCCCCTGCCCCTGCACGCGTCGTGGTCGCGGGGATGGCCTCGGCCAGGGCCAGGGCGCCCTTGAGCCGTTGGTGTCGCTGGGGCATGTCGGCCCACACGGCGGCGGTGAGCGTCTCGCGGTCCGCCTGTGACGCGGGATCCAGCAGGTTCGGGTCACAGCCCGCCCTGCTGGCCACCTCGACCGTCGTCGGCAGGTCCGTCGGGGGATCTGCCCAGTGGCCGACCAGGTCCACCGGCGAGTCCGCCGGCCCCCAGGTGTGCGACTCGTCGGCGGTGCCGTACCGGAAGGCGTCCCAGCGCAGGTTCAGGCCCGCCGAGGTGCCGATCTCGCGGTGGTGCAGCGGCAGGTCGTGCTGGGCGGCCAGCCACGCCAGGCCCGGGCCGAGGGCGGCGGAACGGCCGACCTCGTTGGTCTGGCAGGCCAGGCCGGTCAGCTCGACCAGCTCGTCGGCGTGGGTGGCGACGGTGGACAGGAAGGTGGACCAGAGCCCGTCGACCCCGGCCGTGCCGCCGACCGACGGGTAGTACGTGGCGAGCGCTGGCGCCTGCCGCCTGAGCACCAGGCGATGCACCCCGGCCATGAACCGCAGCGGCAGCGCCTGGCTGTCGGGCTGGTCGGCGTAGGCCGACATCACCCGCCAGCAGGGCCCACCCAGGTCGACGTCGGTGGCAGCGCCCCGCAGCAGCGTGGCGTACATGGGCGATCCGAGGTCGGCGGCGGACGCCGCCTGGTTGCGCAGGCGGGCGACCAGTCGTCCCCGATCTGCCTCGGTGGCCGGCCGACCGACCGGCGGTGGGAGGGTCATCGTCGTCAACGTACTATCCGCGACCGCATGCCTTCTCTGCTCGCAGGTGCCCTCGTCTTCTTCACGAGCGCCGCCGTCCTCGTCCTGGAAATCCTCGCCGGTCGTCTCCTGGCCCCCTACGTGGGGGTCACGCTCGAGACGTTCACCGGCATCATCGGCGTCGTCCTGGCCGGGATCGCCTTCGGCACCTGGTACGGCGGCCGTCTGGCCGACCGCGTCGATCCCCGGACCACGCTGGCCCCGATGCTGATCGTCGGTGGCGCCTTCGGCGTCGCGTCCCTCCCCCTCGTCCGGGTGTTCGGCAACGCCGGCCTGGGGTCGGGGCCCGTCGCGATCGTGCTGCTGGCCACCGTCGGGTTCTTCCTGCCCTCCGCGATCCTGTCGGCGGTATCCCCGACCGTGGTGAAGCTGCAGCTGAGCAGCCTGGAGGAAACCGGCGCCGTCGTCGGCTGGCTGTCGGCGCTCGGCACGATCGGCGGGTTGTTCGGCACGTTCGTGACGGGTTTCCTGCTCGTGGCGACCGCCCCGACCCCACCGATCATCTACGGGGTGGGCGGTGCGCTGATCCTCTCCGGGCTGGTCCTGTGGCCCTACCTCCACAAGGAGAGCAACAACCCCACGTTGATCGCTGCGGCCGTGGTCCTGGCGTTGGGGTCGGGGGCGCTCAGCCAGCTGATCGGCTCCCCCTGTCAGCTGGAGAGCGCCTACTTCTGCGCGTCGGTCAGCGTCGACCCCGACCGTCCGACCGGCCGGCTGCTCGTGCTCGACCAGCTGCGCCACTCCTACGTCGACCTCGAGGATCCGACCCACCTGGAGTTCAGCTACGCCCAGGGCATGGCCCACGTGCTGGAGACCTTCCGCCCGCCCGGCGAGCCGCTGGACGTGCTGCACATCGGCGGCGGCGGGTTCTCGTTGCCCCAGTACCTGGAGGTCACTCGTCCGGGGACGTTCTCGCGGGTGCTGGAGCTGGACGACGCGATGGTCGCCCTGGCGCAGGAGGAGCTCGGCCTGGACCTCAGCGAGGACCTGCAGGCCGTCACCGGCGACGCCCGCATCAACCTGCAGGCCGAGCCCGACGGCGCCTACGACCTGGTCATCGGCGATGCGTTCGGCGGCCAGGCGGTCCCGTGGCACCTGACCACCGTGGAGCTGCTGGAGGACGTGCAGCGCGTCCTGCGCCCCGACGGGGTCTACGCGATCAACCTGATCGACTACGGCAACCTGGGCTTCGCCCGGTCCGAGGCCGCGACGCTGCAGGCGGTCTTCGCGCACGTCGCGGTGATCGCCCCGCCCGAGCGGATCGCCACCCGCGAGGGCGGCAACTTCATCATGGTCGCCGCCGACGTGCCCATCGACGTCGACGCGGTCGCCCGGCATGCGCTGGACACCGATGACGACGACATCGTCATCACCGGTGCCGACGTGGACGAGTTCGTCGGCGACGGCATGGTGCTGAGCGACGAGTACGCCCCGGTCGACCAGCTGATGACGCCGCTGACCTGAGGGTGAACCGGCGTTGGCGCCGGGACGACCGGCGTCAGTCCACGAACGCGTCGAGCGATGCCTCCACGTCGGCGGCCAGGGCTGCCTCGCCGCCCATCATCCATATCTCGTTCCAGGTGCCGTTGCCGAGGTGGCTCGACACGGCGGTGGCCAGGGTGTCCCCGGGCGTCAGCAGCAACGGCATGTCCAGCGACGCGCTGAACGCGCCGCCACCCAGTCCGTCGGGGAAACGTTCGCCGCTGGCCACGCCGACGCGGGTGGCGTCGGGGAAGAACTCGCGCGCAAGCAGCACGGAGGTGTCGTAGGCGTCGGTCCCATCGATCGAGCGGGCCTCCGGGAGGGCGGTCGAGGCAGCCGGTCCGACCGCGGTGACGGTGGCGTCGGGGTGTTCGGCGAGGAACACCCGGGCGGCGTCGGACAGCCCGGAGGCGCTGGTCGTGATGACCACGCCGTCGCTGGCGCCTGCGGCCGCGCCGGCCATCAGCGCCCAGGGGAAGTCGAACGCGTCGGCCACGAGCACGTGGCTGACCTCGCCGAGCCGTGCCGCGGCCTCCCTGGAGATCGCCAGGGCCGTCTCGATCCGTGACGCACCGGCCAGGCGCACGGTCCCGAAGCCGAGCTGCTGGACGTCGGCGACGACGTCCTCGGCGAGGGCCGCGACACCACCGAGGACGTAGACGCGCCCACCCTCCGGCAGCAGGCGACGCAGCTCGGTCGCGACGGCCGACGTCAGGCCCGTCCTCGGCGTCAGCAGCAGCGGTCCGTCGACGGCCGCGGCCAGCGCGGCACCGGCCAGCGCGTCGGCCTCGACGTCCTGTCGTGCCAGCACCGCGGCCGCGGCCCCGTCGGGCCAGGCCTGCTGGGCGACGGCGATGCTCGTCTCGATGCGTGCGGGGCCGGCGAGTCGCTGCAGCCCGGCGTCCTGCGGTCGTGCCGCCGGATCGGGGACGTCGATGTCCTCGGGAGGGGTGCCGGTCCGTGCCTCGTCGACCGGCGCCGCACGGGCGATGTCGACGAAGGCGGCGTCCCCGGCCCGGTCGACGATGGCGGTGGAGGCCTCGCCCAGCGCCCCCATGCCGATCCCGACACCGAACCCGTCGGCGTCGTCGACGCACGCGGGGTCGAGGTCCCCGGCACGCAGCACCGGGCCGGCGATCACCGCGCGCCCCGAGCAGACGACCGTGCCGTCGGGGTCGGTCACGTGGACCCCGAAGCCCACGCCGTCCCAGATCGCCCGCAGGATGCGGTCCGCCGAGCGGTCACCGTCGAGGTCCAGCAGCGCCGCCGGTCCGGCGCCCGGCCCGAGGGACGCGAAGTCCATGGCTGGCAACCTGACCGACAGCTCCAACCCCTCGCCGTACTCCACGCAGGCCTCGGTGAGGTCCGCCGCGGGCCGGTCGATCGGGGTCTCGGTGCCGTTGGCCGCGCGAGCGACGACGTCGCCGGTCGGGTCGGTCACGCACAGGGGCACGCTCTCGGCGTCGGCCAGCGCCCCGGTGTCCAGCACGACCCGACCCGTGTCGGGGGCGTAGTCGGCCGTGGAGTTGTTCTCGCCGGGGTTGGACAGCGAGCCGTAGTGCCCGATGACGGCCGGCGAGCCGATGGTCGCGGCGTCGATCGTCACCGTCATGGCGTTGGGGCCGGGCCGGGTGACGGTGGCCAGCCCGACCGCCTCGAGGTCGCCCTGCTCGCACGACGGCGACACGAACACGCCGGCGAGCACGTCCTCGGAGCCGTCGTCGGCACGGTTGACGCCGTACAGCAGGTAGTCCCCCTCGCTGCAGCCGTTGGCGGGGTTGCCGTCGGTGTCGATCCGGACGTAGAGCTCGGAGAACCGGCTGTCGGCCCAGTCGTCGCGGGTGAGGAAGGTGAAGGCGAACGCGTCGCTGCCGCAGAGGTGTGCGGCGCCGTAGGTCACGATGTCGAGCTCACCGCCCTCGGCGTCGTCGGTCGTCGAGGTGGCGGCGCAGGTGCCGTCGGGTTGGGCGTGGACCGGTGGCGCCGCGAGCGCCACCAGCAGGAACGACATGACGACGATGCCGATGACCGACACCTTCGGGACCGATGGATTCACCTGACTGCTCCTTGGCTCCTCAGCACCGCCCCCTCGGCGGGCGGGGCAACCATAGGCCACGGAGGGTCAGACGGCCCCGAACCGTCGGGTCCGCTTCTGGAACTCCTCGATCGCGTCGAAGAGGTGGGTGCGTCGGAAGTCGGGCCACAGCACGTCGTCGAAGACCAGCTCGGCGTACGCGGCCTCCCACAACATGAAGTTGGACAGGCGTCGTTCGCCGGAGGTGCGGACAAGCAGGTCGACGTCGGGCGCGTCGGGGCTGTACAGCCGGCTGCTGATGGACTTCTCGTTCACCCGTCCCGGCTGCAGGCGGCCGGCCTTCACGTCCTCGGCCAGGGCGCGGGCGGCGTCGACCAGCTCGGCCCGGCCGCCGTAGTTGAACGCGATCTGCAGGGTCAGGCGGCGGTGGTGGGCGGTGCGCCGTTCGGTCTCGTCCATGATCTTCAGCAGGGACCTGGGGATCGGTCGCTTCTGGCGGCCGATGAAGCGCACCCGGACCTGGCGGGCGTCGAGCTCGTCGGCCCGTCGCAGCAGCAGGTCGCGGTTGAACCACATGATGAATGCGACCTCGCTCGGGGGCCGCTTCCAGTTCTCGGTGGAGAAGGCGTAGACCGTCATCCACTCCAGCCCGACCTCCAGGGCACCCTCCACGGCGTCGAACAGCGCCTCCTCGCCGCGGGTGTGCCCGTCGGTGCGGGGCAGGTCTCGCTGCTTGGCCCAGCGACCGTTGCCGTCCATGATCACGCCCACGTGATCGGGCACCCCACGCTGCCGCATGGCCTCCAGGTCGTGTCCGGGTTCGGCCGCGCTCATGGCCCGTTCTCCTCGCTGGCGCGAGAAGAACGCCCCCCAGCCGAACCGATGACCGCTCGCACGCTCGCGCTCATGGCCCATTCTCCTCGCTGGCGCGAGAAGAACGCCCCCCAGCCGAACCGATGACCGCTCGCACGCTCGCGCTCATCGGGGGACCGACTCCCATGCCTTGAGGGTGGTGGCGAGGTGGTGGGACAGGTAGGCGCGGACCAGCGAGGCGACGCTGCGGGGCAGCGGCTCCTCGCCCTGGGCGATGGTGAGCCAGTCCCCCTCCGCCAGCAACGTCAGTGCGGCGAGGGCCTCGTGGGAGATGCGCTGGAGGTCCGCCGGGGTGTCCTTGCTGCACAGGACCCCGCCCGCGCCCACGTGGAAGGCGGCGATGTCGGTGGTCGAGCCGCAGGTGATGCAGGTGTCGAGCGACGGCCGGAATCCCTCCAGCGCAGCCAGCCTGAGGAGGAACGCGTCGAGGACGGCGGCGGGACGGTTGGGGCCCGCGGCGAGCACCGACAGGCACTCCTTGAGCAGCAGGAACATGCCTGGGGCACGTTCGCCCTCCTGCGCGAGCTTGTCGCACGCCTCGGCCATCGTGGCCGCGCAGGCCGACGCCACCCAGTCCTCCCGGACGCCGACGTTGGGGGCGATCAGCTCGACCTGGGTCACGGTGTCCAGGGACCGCCCGTCGTACATCTGCAGGCTGACATGGCCGTAGGGTTCCAGCCGGCCACCGAACCGCGATCCGGGCTTGCGGACCCCCTTCGCCACACCCCTGACCAGCCCGAGGTTGGGGCTGAGGACGTGCAGGATCCGGTCGGTCTCGCCCAGCTTGTAGCTGCGCAGGACGATGCCGTCGACGAGGTAGTGGGCCACGTCCCGAAGAGTAGATGGGGCCGGCGAGGTCGCCGCGGACCGGTGACGGCCGGCTGGGCGCCGCGGGTCAGTCCAGTCGCTTCCACATGCGGGCAGCGAGCGGCAGGAAGACAGCGGCGATCCCCACGGTCCACGCCAGGGTGATCAGGGCCTGGTCGGCGACCCCGGTGCACAGCGTCGTCTGCTCCAGGCTGGGACCGCAGGGGTAGCCGCCGATGGTGAGCGATCGTGCGGCGTTGGCCAGCCGCGACAGCGGGTTGTGGCTGGCGAAGCCCTGCAGCCAGCCGGGCATGGTCGCGGGGAGCACGAAGACGCTGGAGGCGAACGCGAGGGGGAACATCCACACGAAGCCGGCACCCTGGACCGCCTCGGGTTCCTTCAGCGCCAGGCCGATCCATGCGGCGATCCACGCGAAGGCGAGGGAGAAGGCCACGATCAGGAACAGGGCGCCCAGCGCCTCCAGCGGACCGGTCGTGATGCGGAACCCGACGAGGTAGGCGACCGCGAGCATGACCACGAGGGAGACGACGCTGACGAGGACGTCCGCGAGGATGCGGCCGCTCAGCACCGCCGACCGCGACATCGGCAGGGACCGGAAGCGGTCGATCATGCCGCCCTTGAGGTCCTCCGCGATCCCGATGGCCGTCCCGATGGTGGAGAAGGTCACGGACTGCACGATGATCCCCGGCATCAGGTACTGCACGTAGTCCAGGCCCGGCGTCGGTATCGAACCACCGAAGACGTAGCGGAACAGCAGCACGAACATGATCGGCTGGATGAACACGAACACGGCGATCTGTGGCTGCCGCTGGTAGCGACGCAGGTTCCGACCGAACATGACCCAGGCGTCGACCGCGGCGGCGAGGAGACCCTGTCGCGGGACCGACGGGGTGGGGACGGCGGTGGGTGTCGTGGCGCTCACGTTGCCTCCTGCAGCTGCTCGGTGGACCCTTCCGCGGTGCGACCGGTGAGGGAGAGGAAGACGTCGTCGAGGGAGGCGCCCCGCAGGGACAGGTCGGCCACGTGGATGGCCGACGTCTCCAGGGCACGGACCGTGTCGCCGAGATGGGCGTCGCCGCCGTCGACGGGGAAGGCGATGGTTCCGCGGGAGGGATCGACCACGACCTCACCCGACGCGAAGGGGGCGACCGCGTCCGCGGCCTCACCGGTGCGGGCGTGGTCGACGACGGTGAACTCGATCCGCTCGCCACCCACCCGGTCCTTCAGCTCGCGAGCGGTCCCGCGTGCCAGCTCGCGACCGTGGTCGATGACCAGGATCTCGTCGGCGAGCGCGTCCGCCTCCTCCAGGTACTGGGTGGTCAGCAGCAGCGTCGACCCGTCCCGGACGATCTCGCGGATCACCGCCCACAGCGACCGGCGGGAGGCGGGGTCCAGGCCCGTCGTGGGCTCGTCCAGGAACAACACCTCCGGCCTGGCCACCAACGAGGCGGCGAGGTCCAGGCGACGACGCATGCCGCCCGAGTAGGTCCTGCTCGGCCGCCCCGCGGCGTCGGCCAGCCCGAAGCGAGCCATGAGCTGGTCGGCCCTGACGAGGGCATCGTGCCGGGTCAGTCCGGTCAGCCGTCCGATCATCACGAGGTTCTCGTGGCCGGTCAGGTACTCGTCAACCGCCGCGAACTGCCCCGTCAGGGCGATGCGGGTGCGCACCTCGTGGGCCTGTGTGGCCACGTCGAAGCCGGCCACCGTCGCGGTGCCGCCGTCAGCGGGCTGCAGCGTCGCCAGGATGCGCACCGCCGTGGTCTTGCCCGCCCCGTTGGGACCGAGCAGGCCGAGGACGGTGCCCCGGCGGACGGACAGGTCCAGGCCGTCGAGGGCCCGGGTCTCGCCATAGGTCTTCTCGAGGCCGTGTGCATCGACGGCCAGGTCGCCCGACATGTCCCCTCGCTTCGGTCGAATCAGTTATGCTGACAGGACAGTAACGCTGGAGGAATAGTGTCGCAATCAAAAGTATCTCCTGGTGGGTCCGACCCGGGGCACGACGGCGCCCCGATGTCGGAGGACGAGAGCCTTGCCCGCGCTGCGTGGCGGTCGATGTACCAGCTGTTCCGCAGCGAGGAGTTCCAGCGACAGGGCAGCGCCGCGGCGGCCGCGCTGGAGCTGACCGAACAACAGATGTTCGTCCTGCTCGGGCTTCCGCTGGACGGCGACGGCGGCATGGCGATGCGGGAGCTGGCCGAGGCCTGCCACACGACGCCGTCGTACCTGACCTCCGTCGTCGACGCGCTGGAGTCCCGCGATTTCGTCGGCCGACATCCCGACCCGAACGACCGCCGCGTCACGCGGGTCCGCCTGACCCTCAACGGCAAGGCGGCCGTCCACCAAGCGCAGTTCCTGCTGGGAACCCCGCCGTCGGGGTTGCTCGCCCTGTCCACCGATGAGCTCCGAACCCTCAGCACCCTCCTGGCCCGCGCCGCCGAGCCCTACCCCTGGCCCTGAGCCCGGCCCTCAGCAGTCCTCAGTAGCCCTGCCCCCCGGGGGCTCCGCCCCCAGACCCCCGATGGGCTCCTTCCGGGCCTCACGAAGCCGCTTCGCGGCGGTTCGGGTCCTCAGTAGCCCAGCTTGTCGAGCTTCTTCGGGTCGCGCTGCCACTCCTTGGAGATCTTGACGCGGAGGTCCAGGTAGACCTTGGTGCCGAGCAGCGCCTCGAGCTCGGGGCGGGCGTCGGTGCCGATCTGGGCGAGGACCGCACCCTGTCGGCCGATGACCATGCCCTTCTGCGAGTCACGCTCGACGTAGATCGACGCGAAGATCGCGGTGACGTTCTCCGAGCGGCCGGGGCCCATCTCCTCAACGGTGACCGCGATCGAGTGGGGCACCTCCTCGCGCATCACCACCATGGCCTTCTCGCGCACGATCTCGGCGACGCGCTGGGCCTCCTCGGAGTCCGTCACCATCTCCGCCGGGTACAGGGCCGGCCCCTCGGGCATGCGGGCGGCGATGAGGTCGGTGAGCACCTCGACCTGCTCGCCGCGGCGGGCGCTGACGGGCACGATCTCGTCGAAGTCGGCCAGCTCGGCCAGGGCAGCGATCGCCGGAAGCTGGGCGTCCTTGCCGATGCGGTCGACCTTGTTGAGCACCCCGATGATCGGCACGCCCAGCCCGCTCACGAGGTCGGCCATGAAGGCGTCGCCGGTCCCGATGCCCTTCGCCCCGTCGACGACGAGCACGGCGACGTCGACCCCGGACAACGAGGCCTGGGCGATGTCGTTGAGCCGGCTGCCGAGCAGGGTCTTGGGCTTGTGCACCCCCGGGGTGTCCACGAAGACGATCTGGACGTCCTCGCGGGTCAGGATGCCGCGGATGGCATGGCGGGTGGTCTGCGGGATCCGCGTCGTGATGGCGACCTTCTCGCCGATGATGGCGTTGAGGAGGGTCGACTTGCCGACGTTGGGACGACCGACGATGGCGCAGACGCCTGATGCGGTGACGGAGGTGCTCACGACCGCCGACGGTAGCCGACGGCCGCGGGACGCGCCCGGTGACACCCCTCCCGGTACGACACGATCAGGCGGCCACCGCGACCTCGTCCGCCCCCGCCCCCGTCCAGGTGGCGATCGCCTCCTCGCGGTTCTCCACGCCGAGCTTGGCGTAGGCCCGGTTGATGTGGTTCTTGACGGTCTTCTCCGAGATCACGAGCAGCCCGGCGATGGCGGTGTTGGACAGGCCGCGTGCGATCAACGACAGGATCTCGGCCTCACGGTCGGTCATGCTGTCGGGCCGGGCGGGCTCGACGGTGTCGGGGACGCCGGTCCTGATGAGCTCGAGCAGGGTCGGCGCCACGCTCGGCGACACCCACGACCCACCCGCCATGACCTCGCGCACGGCACGGACCAGCTCGTCGGCGTCGACCCGACCCCGGGCGAGGCATCCCACGGCACCGGCATGCACCGCCCTGACGACCACGCCGGGTGCGTGCGGATCGACGAGGGCCACGACCCTGGTGGACCGCGCGAGCGCCCGCAGGCGGGACAGCTGCTCGTCCCGTGCATCCACGGAGAGGATCACCAGGTCCGCGGAATCGATCGACGTGGGCCCCTCGTCGACGATCACGATGCCGTCCTCGGGATCGACGCACTCCTCGAGCCGACCGCGGATCGCAGCCGGGGCGTCGGTGACGGCGACCCGGATGGCGGCGGCTCGTGATGTGCGGGGGTGCGGGCGGCGGGCCGGGAGCGGGGCGATCGCGGTCACGACGGGTCCTTCCTCAGGTCACGGGGCGATGGCAGCGGGAAGCCGTCAGCGACGGACGCGGCGACGTCGAGCCAGGCCGCCTGGGTGTCGGGCCGCAGCTGGTCGGGGTCGGTCACGGCACCGGCCTCGAGGTGGCGATCGTGGGGCACGTGGTGCAGCGCCCTGGTCCGTCCACGGAAGTGGGCCTCGATCGCGTCGAGGTCGACACGGCCGGCGTCGGCCACGTGGTTGACGACGACCACGGCGTCGCGGACCAACGCGGCCCGGCCGTGACCCTCCAACCAGTCCAGCGTGAGGCCGGCGGCCCGGGCGGTGTCCAGCGCCGTCCCCGACACGAGCACGATCTGGTCGACGGCGTCGAGGATGCCGCTGTGGGCGTCGTCGATGATGCCGGTCCCGGTGTCGCACAGGACGACGGAGAAGTGGCGGTGCATCTCGTCGAGCACCTGCTGGTAGTCCCGGCCCGAGAGCGAACGGGACGAGTGCGGGTTCTCGGGCGAGGCCAGGACCTCCAGCCGGCTGGGCGCCTGCGAGGTCAGCTGGCGGGCGTCGGGATACCCCACGACGGTCCCGACGGCGGCGAGGGCGTCCACCACGGTGGCCGCGGTCTGGCGCGGGACCCGGTGGCCGAGCGTGCCGGCGTCGGGGTTGCCGTCCACCGCAAGCACCCGGTCCCGGCGGACCGCCGCAAGGGTGTGGCCGATCATCAGCGTGGTCGTGGTCTTGCCCACCCCGCCCTTGCGTGACACCACGGCGATGCGACGTCCGCCGGGCGCCGGCTGCCGGCACCGCTCGACCGCGAGCTGCCACCGGTCGGGGCCCGGATCGGGGTCCGGGCCCCGCAACCGCTGCCGCAGTCCCCGGAAACCCCCCGGAGTGGGTTCGCGGCGGGGAACGACCACGCGGTCCTCGTCGAGGGGCGACGTCTCGCGGTCGATCGGGGCCGATGTGGGGCCCTGCGGCGCCGGACCGCCAGCCGTGGCGTCCGCGTAGGCATCAGCCCACAGCAACCCCGACGACTCGTCGTCGCCTCCGGGGTGTGTGGGTTCGGCCATGTCGTGCCTCTACCGATCGGCCGGTCCGAAGTCCTCCCTCGTCGGCGACCTTTCTCATCGGCGAGCCGGCGGTGACGGAGCGGAGTTGTCCACATGACGCAGGGTGTCGGACTAGTCCCCCACCGTGGGAGCCGCTACAACAGGATCCAGCAGTCAACGAACAACGAGCGGTGAACCTCGGGGGAGGGACCTGATGAGCACGGGAGAGCAGGTGACCGAGGCAGGACCCATGGCGGATCCTGTCACGGTGGCGACCACGACGATCGACCTCGTCGTCGACCCCACGCCTGCCCCGTCGCACATCACCACGACGGACTCGCCGGCCGCGTCCGGCGACTCGGGCGATGCCGCGCCGGCGTCGGTCGACGAGCGCGCCCGCCCCCGCCGCGGTGCTGCGGACCCGTTCTCCCTGACGGATGAGGAGCTCGACCGGGACGGCACGTTCGCCTTCGACGGCGAGGCCTGGGTCGACGAGCCGACCCCGGTACCGGCGACGGGCTGGCGCCGGCGGGTGTGGGCCATGACGGGTGGCCGCATCAACCCGGGCCCCACCCCTCAGGAGCTGCAGCTGCGCGAGCGGATGGAGGCGATACGTCGCCCGTTCGGCGGTGCCCGCACGCTGGCCGTCGTGTCGACCAAGGGCGGCGTCGGCAAGACCACCACCACCCTGAACCTGGGGCACACGCTGGCCAGCATCCGCGGCGATCGGGTCGTCGCGCTGGACGCCAACCCCGACGCGGGCTCCCTGGGGCATCGAGTCCGTCGCGAACACGCGGCCACGTCCGTCGACCTGCTGGCCGAGGCCGACCACATCTTCGGCTACGGCGACGTTCGCCACTTCACCTCGCAGGCCGAGAGCCTGCTGGAGGTGGTGGCCAGCGACGACGACCCCCTGTCGGCGCGGCGGATGGGTCGGCCGGAGTACGAACGCCTGCTGAACGTCCTGCGGGTCCACTACAACCTGGTCCTGGCCGACTGCGGCACGGGGATTCTGGACGCGGCCACCCGTGGGGTGGTCCAGCGCAGCGACCAGCTGGTGGTGGTGACCGGTCCCAGCGTCGACTCCGCCCGGGCGGTCTCCTACCTGCTCGCCTGGTTGCGCGAACACGGTCAGGCGTCGCTGGTCGAACGGGCCGTCGTGGTGGTGAACGGGGTGCGCGACGGTGGGTCACCGGTCGACGTCGACTCGCTGGTCGACCACTTCGCCTCCCAGGTCCGGGCGGTCCGGACGGTGCCCTGGGACGACGAGCTCGCGAACGGGGCGGTGGTCGAGCTGGACTGGCTGGCGCCCGCGACACGACAGGCATACGTGCAGCTGGCAGCTGCAGTGGTCGATGGACTGGGCGACGACGTCGCCGGGGAAGGCGGTACTGGACGATGACGGATCGAGGACGACTGCACGCCGATGCGGCGCTGGAGTCCCTTCTGGCCGACGAGCGGGTGGAACGACGGGGCAGGCGACGCCGTCAGGCGGTGGAGGAGCTGACCATCGCGGAGGGATCGACCACCCGATCGGTGGTCACCGCGGCCGGACGTGGGGCCAGGGGTGGCGCCGTCGCCGCCGGGGCCGCCGGCATGCTGCTGGCGCCGAACATGGCCGGGGTGGCTGCCGCACAGGACGCTGCTGCCGACGCCGAAACGGCATCCGTTGTCGTCGAACCGGACGCCGCTGCACCAGCGACGGTCGAAGCACCTGCGGGCCCGACTGCGCCAGCTGGCCCCGCAGCCCCCGAACAGGCCCCGGGGCCGATCGGCCGTCAGGCCGGCGGGCCGGCCGCACCCACACCCTCCCCTGACGCGACTGCGGTCGAGGCGCCGACCCCGGCGGCCCCTGCCGCCGACGACCCCCTCGCCGAGGCGCCAGCGGACGGATCGCCACCGGACGGCGTCGAGACGGCCGCACCCGACGTTGACCTGCCGGATCCGGACGCAACCGGCGAGGAGCTGTCCGAGCCGGCGCCCGACCCCGACGCCCCCGGTCCGGTCGAGGATGTCGAGCTGCCGGTGGACGTGGCGCCCGGCGAACCGGGCGAGGACGAGACGCCGATCGCGCCGCCGGGCGACGGCATGCCGGTCGAGCAGACCCCGGTCGACCAGACCCCGGTCGAACAGGCCCCCGTCGACCAGGTTCCCGTCGACCAGGTCCCGGTGGAGGTGACTCCGGATGTCCCCGTCCCGGACGTCGAGCATCCCGATGCCCCGGAGCCCGACGTCGGTGGGCCGGTCGACGAGGAGCCCGTCGGCATCGACGACCAGCTGGCCGACCTCATCCACGACGCGATCGAGGACGCCATCGACCTGCCCGACGGCACCCCCCTCGAGGGCGGCGAGGTCGTCGTCGTCATCGAGACCCCCGCCGAGGGCGAGGAGGTCGACCCGGTCGAGGAGCTCGTCGGCGAGGAGCCCGTCGGCGAGGCGATCGACGAGCTCGTCGATGACACGGTCGGCGAGGGGGTCGAACCGGTGGTGGACGTGGTGGACGTGGTGGACGTGGCGGCACCGGTGACCGACGTCGTGGCGCCCACACCGGCCGTCGTCGCACCGCCGTCCACACCTGCGCCGGTCGTGCACCAGCCCGCCCCTGCCGCACCAGCGGCTCCGTCGACGCCGGCCGTGCGTCCTCCGGCTGCGCAGACCCCGTCGACCCCGAGCATCACCCCGCCCCGACCCAGCCCGCCATGGCCGGTCCCGACGGCGCTGGACGTCGACGAGCCCGATCGCGCCGACACCGGCCCGCAGGACGTCCTCGGCGCTGCCGGAACGGCCTCGGCCGCGACCGGGGCAGGCCGGATCGACCCGGCGCCGACCGCGACGCCCGACGCGTCGCTCGTGGCCCAGCCTGCGTCCGTTCCCGACGGGACCGGAACGGCTGCACCACCGCTGACCCCGCCGGCTCCCGCGCCGCTGCCCGCCACGGTCGTCGACCCGGTCATGTCCCCCAACCTCGCGACGACCGCTCGTCCCAACCCGGGCGCGGTGTCGACGACGGACGCGTCCGCATCGGTGTCGGTCGACGACCGCATCGCCGAGGCGCAACGACGTCCGGTCGACTCGCGTCGGATCCGGGACTGGTCGCAGGCGGTCCTGCGCGCATGGGACGCCGTCCGGGACGGATCGACGACCGAGCACGAGGTCGTGGCGGTCTCGGACACGGTGACGGCCACGCCCACCCTCGGCAACGCCTACGAGGTGCAGCCCGGCGACTCGTTGTGGACGATCGCACGGGCGCTCTGGCCCGATGTCGACCTGACGACCACGGAGCTCGAGGCCACCTGGCAGCTGTTGTTCACGTGGAACGCCGAACGGCTGGGCAACGACCCCGACGCCCTGCCGAGCGGGCTCGTCCTGCAGATCCCGGTCGACCTCGCCCCGGTGGCGTGATCGTCGGCCGACGACCCGCCGACGTGCCCGACACCGGAAGCGGCTTCGACCGTCGCGACTTCGCCCCACCGGGGACGAAGTTCCCCCTCGAACCCTCCGATCGCGCTGCCAGGCCCGCACGGGGCAGGTCCGGCGGTCGACCCGGCCCGCTGGTGCCCCCCGGGGGTCCGCCGCCGTGGCTGCGCTGGGCCCTGCTCGGGGTCGGCCTGGTGGTCCTCGCTGTCGTCGCCGTCCTCGCGTTCGGTGGAACGGGTGACGACACCCGGACAACGGACGCGTCACCCGACGTGTCGGCTGCCGCACCGCCATCGGCTGCCGGCGACGTGGGAGATCAGCCCGCCGACGACGAATCCCCGGCCACGGGCTCTGCACAGGTCGAGGGTGCTGCGGCACCCGACGCAGGACCGACCGGCGGCGACACCGCCGAGGCGCAGCCATCCGGCGCGGGAGAGGTCGGCGCGATCGACCCGGAGCTACAGGGGGCAGCCGGGTTCGCGGTCCAGTTCGCGAACAGCTACCTCAACTACGACGAGGCGCAGCCCGACGTCCGGGCACGGGAGCTCGCCGCCTACCTCGCGCCGGGCCTGGACGCCCAGCTCGGCTGGTCGGGCACCGGGCGGCAGCTGGCCGCCCTCGTCATCGCCCTGCGTGCCGAACCGACCGACGACGGGTCGGTCGTGGTCACGGTGGCCGCGCAGGTGACCGGCACCGACGCCCCCCGCTGGGTCCACCTGGCCGTTCCGCTGCGACAGGACGACCGGGCGCGCTGGGCCGTCACGGCACCGCCGGCCTTCGTGCCTCGACCCTCCCCCGGCAACCCGACGCTCCCCACGCCACCGGTACCCGACGACGCGCTCGGGGCACAGCTGACCGACGCGGTCACCCAGGCCTTCGTGGCGTTCGGGACCTCCGCCACCGTCGACCTGCCCGGCATCACCGCCGAGGATGCCCGGATCCGTGGGCTCGACGGCCAGTTCGCCTTCGTTCGCCTCGCCGAGCTGGTCGTGCACGACGGCGGCGACACCGCCCGGACGGCGATGGCACGGGTGGTCTGGCGCAACGACATCGCCGGAGGCGAGATCGAGCAGACGTACCGGCTGGACCTGACGGCCGCTGGCAGCGCGTGGCTGATCAGCTCGATCACGATCGGATGAACCCCGGAACCGGAACGACTGGTCATCCCGCCATGTGTCAGGATCATTGGGTGGCTGCAGTGTCGAACCGGTGGCACCAACCGAGCCACGCGTGCCGGACATCCCGCCGGGTGCCAGCACGGCGCAGTCAATCCCGGGGAGGGACCACCGAATGCACGTCGTGACCTACACGAGGGGATCGAGCGAGGAGAGCCGGGCCTACCGGATCGACCGGATCCTGGACGCCCAGTCCGACCGTGACCGGTACACCGCCATCACCCGGTTCGGCGACGGACAGGCAGGAAGCGCCGACCCCCGCCACCCGCAGCGCAAGGCCATGCTCGCTGCATGCGAGGGCGGACAGTTCGACCTGCTGGTCGTCAACACCCTCTGGGACCTGCACGCTCCCGGGACCGACGCGGACGTCAACACCCTGGTCGAGATCCTGCACCGCGGTGACCTGGACGAGATCCGCTTCGCCGACGGCACGTGCTGGGTCGCCACGGCCCCGGAGACCGTTGCCGCCGAACGGTTCCTCGGCGACGCCGACGAGGTGGTCGCTGCCATGGAGGTCCTGCGACAGGCCGCCCCCGACCGCTTCCTCGATGCCGCCGCCGAGCTGTACCGGGCAGTGGTCGGCGACGCCGCAGCCCGCCGGGCCCGGGGCGCCACCCTCGACGACGGGGACGACCTGGTCGTCGAGCACGGAAGCGACCCCGCGTCGACGGACTTCCTGCGCGGCTGACGCCGGATCCGGCGTCCGCACCCCGATAGGCTGCGCGAGGCGATGCCCCAGCAGTCCCCTCCCCCATCACCGATCGCACCGTCCGTTGCCGGCGTCGACGTCGGCGGCACGTTCACCGACGCCGTGGTGCTGACCGCCGACGGACCACGCCTCGCCAAGGTCCCGACCACACCCCGCGACCAGGGCGAGGGGTTGGTCGCCGCCATCGAAGCCGCTGGGCAGCGTCCGGCCGACGACCTGCGAGCGCTGGCGCACGGGACCACGACCGCGACCAACGCGGTGCTCGAGCGGACCCTCGACCGAGCAGTGCTGCTCGTGACCGAGGGGTTCGCCGACGTGCTGACGATCGCCCGGCAGAACCGCCCCTCGCTGTACGACCTGTCGGCGGTTCGCCCGGCCCCGGCGATCCCGCGCGACATGGTGGTCCCCGTCCCCGAGCGGATCACCGTCGACGGCGAGGTGCTCCATCCCCTCACCGACGAGGCCCTCGATGACGTGGTGGCCGCGACGGTGGCCCTGCAGCCCGACGCGGTGGCGATCTGCCTGCTGTTCGGATGGGCGGATCCCACCCACGAACGACGGCTCGCCGCCGCGGTGGGGCGGGCCCTTCCCGACGTGCACATCACCGTCTCCGCGGACCTCGTCGGCTCCATCAGGGAGTACGAGCGGGCCAGCACCTGCGCCCTCAACGCAGCCGTCGGCCCGACGATGGGTCGGTACCTGCAGCGGTTGTCCGATCGGCTGCCCGACACCGACGTGACCGTCATGACCTCCGGCGGAGGCACCGCGGACCTGGACCGGATGGTCGCCGACCCCGTCCACACCCTGCTGTCGGGGCCCGCCGGTGGCGTCGTCGCCGCCGCTGCGGCGGCCCGCTCCGCGGGGTTCGACAACGCGATCGCCTTCGACATGGGCGGCACGTCGACGGATGTCTGCCTGATCCGAGGAGGGGAACCGGTCGTCAGCCTCGCGGGCACCATCGACGGGTTGCCCATCGGCACGTCGACGATCGGGATCCACACCGTCGGGGCCGGCGGTGGCTCCATCGCCTCCCTCGATGCCGGTGGCGCCCTGCGGGTCGGCCCCCGCAGCGCTGGCTCCGACCCCGGTCCGGCCTGCTACGGCCGTGGCGGCACCCAGCCGACCGTCACGGACGCCCACGCCGTGCTCGGCCACCTCGACACCCTGGCGGGCGGCACGATGACCGCGGACCTGGCGGCAGCCGAGCGGGCCCTGGCCGGCGTCGAGGGGGTCACCGCGACCGGCATCCTCGACGTGGTCCGCGCCGCCATGGCCCGGGCCCTGCGGCGGGTCTCCACCGAAGCCGGGGTCGACCCCGACAGCCTTGCCCTGGTCGCCTACGGCGGTGCCGGCCCACTCCACGCCTCGGCGCTGGCCCGGATGCTCGGCTGCCCTGCCACGGTGCTGGCGCCGGCACCCGGCGTCCTGTCCGCGGTGGGGTTGCTGACCGCGGCGCAGCGGCGGGAGTGGTCACGAACGGTGATGGTGTCGCCGGACCGCCTGCGCGACACCCTCGACGCGCTGCCGCTGGACGAGCGCGCGGGCGCCCCAGACGACGACGGCGACGTCCGCACGGTCGCCGACCTGCGCTACGTCGGCCAGGCCCACGAGCTGCGCATCGACGTCGACCCCGACGCCGGTGGGGACCTCGGGACCCTGGCAGCGTTCCATCGGCGTCACGAGGAGGTCTACGGCTACGCGCTGCCCGACGCCGACGTCGTCGTGGTCACGGTCAGGCGGATCAGCCGCCGCCCGGCCCTCCACACCGACGCGGTCACCGGTTGGGACCTGGGTCCGGCCACTCCGGCGACGACCCGGACCGCCGACCTCGGCAACGGCCCGGAGACCGTTGCCGTGGTCGCCCGGGGCAGCCTTCGGCCGGGCGACACCGTCACCGGGCCGGCGATCCTGGTCCAGCCCGACTCGACCGGCTTGCTGCTGCACGGCGACGTCGGCACGGTCGACGCACACCTCAACCTGGTGGTCCAGCATGGCTGACCAGCGCCCACCCACCGACCCGGCACGCCTGCAGGTCACGCGTCACGCCCTGGACGGGGTGGCCGAGCAGATGGGGGTGGCGCTGGAGCGGTCGGCGTACTCCCCCAACATCACCGAACGGCTGGACCTGTCCGCGGCGATCTTCTCCCCCAGCGGCCTGATGGTGGCGCAGGCCGAGCACATCCCGGTGCACCTCGGTTCGATGCCGGCGTCCGTCGAGTCGATCCTCGGTGCCTTCGACCTCGCCCCCGGCATGACCGCTGTCGTCAACGACCCCTATCGCGGTGGATCCCACCTGCCCGACATCACCCTCGTGGGCGCGGTCGGTGACCGCGACGACGGACGGTCCGGCCAGCTCATCGGCTACGTCGCCAACCGGGCCCACCACGCCGACATCGCCGGTGCCGCCCCGGGATCGATGCCAGCCGATGCCACCGACATCGCCATGGAGGGGCTGCGGATCCCCCCGCTCCTGCTGGTCGACGGCCACGGCGAACGCAAAGACGTGATCGAGATGCTCGCCGCGAACTCCCGCACGCCGACCGAACGCCACGGCGACCTGCGGGCCCAGTTCGCCGCCAACCACGCCGGCGCGGCCCGGCTGTGCGAGATGGCCGCCGAGCGAGGGCGTGACGGGCTGCTGGCTGACATGGACGCGCTGGTGGACTACGCCGAACGGCGCATCCGAGCCGCCCTGTCGGAGATGCCCGACGGCGAGTGGACCTTCAGCGACTGGCTGGAGGTCGCAGCCGACGGTTCCATGGACGCCGATGCCCAGGCCGTCGGGCTCGAGCTGCACACCACAGTGGCCATCCGCGGCGACCAGCTGGTCGTCGACCTGACCCGCTGTCCCCCGCAGGTACCCGCCAACGTCAACGCGGTCCGCGCCGTGACGGAGTCAGCGGCCCTGTTCGTCCTCCGCCTGGTGACCGACCCCGATGCACCGGCCAACGCCGGCACGGCGCGGGCGATGACGGTCCGCACCACCCCGGGGACGATCGTCGACGCGGTCTTCCCCGCACCCGTCGCGACCGGCAACGTCGAGACCAGCCAGCGCCTGGTCGACCTGCTGCTCGGCGCGCTCGCCCAGGGCGTTCCCGACCGCGTGCCGGCCGCCTCCCAGGGGACCATGAACAACATCCTGATCGGCAGCACCGGGCAGGGCACCCCGTTCGCCTACTACGAGACGATCGGCGGCGGCGAGGGCGGTACCCCGGGCAGGCGCGGCATGGACGGCGTGCACACGGGCATGACCAACACCCGCAACACACCGGTCGAGGCGCTGGAGGTGGCCTATCCGCTGCGGGTGGTGCGTTCCGAGCTCCGGTCCGGTACGGGCGGCGAGGGAATGCACGCCGGAGGTGACGGGATCGTCCGCGAGATCGAGGTGCTCACCCATGCCCGCGTGACCGTGCAGACCGAACGCCGGGCCCGCGGACCGTGGGGCCTGGAGGGTGGCCGATCCGGGCAACCGGGGCGGAACACGCTGATCCGACCCGACGGGACGACGCAGGTCCTCCCCGCGAAGGTGACCCTGACGGTGCAGGCTGGAGACCGCATCCGCCTGGAGACGCCAGGCGGAGGAGGCTGGGGAACGCAGGCCGCACACCGATGAGCCAGGACAACTACGACTACGACCGCACCTACGGCGAACGCTGGGGCGGCGACGGGCATCGCCCGGACGACTTCGGCCCTGCCATGACGGGTCGCCACCGCCGGCTGTCGTTCGGCAAGGCGCTGGGCAGCGTGTTCAACATCGCCTTCTCGGCCCTGATGATCGTCCTGCTCGCGCTCGGCGGACTGGCGGTCTACGCCTCCAGCCAGATCCAGCGCGAACCGGTCGAGGGCCTTGTCGGCGGCGGCCCCACCCTCAACGTGCTCGTCGTCGGGTCCGACAGCCGGGACGGGTTCACCCCCGAGCAGCTGCTGGAGCTCGGCACCGAAGCCGTCGACGGGCGCCGGACCGACACGATCTTCCTGCTCAGCATCGACGGCGGCCGTGCAGCGATGCTGTCGTTCCCCCGTGACCTGTTCGTGGAGCAGTGCGACGGCGTCCAGGGTCGGGTCAACGCCGCGTTCGCCCGTGGCGGTCCCAGCTGCCTGGTCCAGACCGTCTCCAACGCATCGGGCATCCCCATCGACCACTACGTCGAGGTGAACCTGTTCGGGTTCGTGCAGATCGTCGACGCCGTCGGCGGCGTCCCGGTCTTCCTCGACGAGCCGCTGCAGGACCAGTTCGCCGCGGTCGACCTGCCGGCGGGCTGCCACGTGCTCGACGGCACCCAGGCGATCGGCTTCGTCCGTGCACGCCACGTCGACTCCGACCTGGGCCGCATCGCCCGCCAGCAGCGGTTCCTGCGGTCGCTGGCCCAGCAGGTCGTGTCACCCTCGACCCTGGTCAACGTGCCCCGGCTGTTCCGCGTCGCCGGGTCCGCCGGCCGCACGCTCATCGCCGACGAGGGTCTCGGCCTGATCGAGCTCGCGCAGCTGGCCCGTGCCGCTCGCGGGCTCGCCGGTTCGGGACTGGCCACCTACACCGTGCCGGCCAACGCCGCGAACATCGGGGGCGCAGCGGTCCTCGTGCCCGACCCCGACGCCGCGGGGGCGCTGTACGCCTCGTTCGCCGACGGCTCGGTCCTGTCGCTCAACCCCGGTGAGGACGTGCAGGCGCTGCAGCCCGGCGACGTGCCCGTGAGGGTGCTCAACGCCACGGGCACAGAGGGGTTGGCCGCATCGGTCCGGGACTTCCTGGTGGCGCGAGGGTTCGACATCGTCGGCATCGGCAACGCCGACCCCACCGACGGGACGGTCGTGCGCTACGCCGGTCCCAACGTCGCGGCGGCCCAGCTGGTCGCCGAGCAGATCCCCGGCGCGACGCTGCAGCAGGACGACTCGCTCACCGAGGTCGTGCTCATCGTCGGCTCGGCCATCGACGTGTCGGCCCCTCCGCCCCCACCCATGACGGAGGACCCCGGCGCGGCCGAGGAGATCCCCGTCGGCGCCGCCGCCGTCCCCGAGGAGTGCAGCTAGCCCTCCCACGACGGTCCCGGCGACCCGTCCCTGACAGCCCGTCCCGACGCGGCCACCTGACGCCGGCCACCCCACGGATGGAATCGACTCCACGGCCGGAGGGATTCGCCTCCGAGCTTGGGGGTCGGCGGCGCATGACCTCGCGTTGGGCCGAGGAATCGACTCCACTCGTCGGGTCGGACGCGCGGAGATGGAGTCGATTCCATCCCAGCGGGGCCCCGGTTCCGTCCCGGCGGGGGGGACGGCCTAGAGGTAGCCCATCGGGTCGACGGGGGTGCCGCCGGCCCAGACCTCGAAGTGCAGGTGGGTACCGGTGCACGAGCCGGTGCAGCCCATGCCGCCGAGGTAGGTCCCGCCGCTGACGGACTGGCCGGCGCTGACGGCGATGGAGGACATGTGGGCGTACAGCGTGGTCAGGCCGTTGCCGTGGGCGATGATCACGACGTTGCCGAAGCCGCTGCCGGACCAGTTCTCGGCCTTGGTGACGGTGCCACCGCGGGCGGCCACGATCGGTGAGCCCGATCCGGCGGCGATGTCGATGCCGTTGTGGTTGCGGCCCCAGCGCGGGCCGAAGCCGGACGTCACGGTCCCACCGGCGGGCCACTGCAGTCCGCCGCCGCCCGACGGGGCAGCCACGGGGGCAGGGGCGGGTGGGGGCGCGGTGGCCTCCTCGATGTCGGCGGCGTCGTCCTCGCCCTCGGCCTCGTCGTCGGCGGTGACCTCGGCGGCCAGCTGCTCGGCGGCTTCCTTGGCAGCCGCCTCGGCCACGGCGCGTGCCTCGGCCTGTGCCTGCTGGCGGAGCAGCTCGATGGCCTCCTCCTCCAGGTGCTCCTCGCGGGACTGCAGGCGGGCGACCAGGTCCTGGCTGGCGGCGGCGATCAGCTCGCGGTCGTTGCGGATCTCCTCGACCTCGACCAGCAGCGCCTGCTGCTCGACCAGGACGCGGTCCAGCGCGACCTTCTCCTCGTCCAGGGCACGGCGGCGACCCTCGACGCGGGACTGGGCGTTCTCGAGGCCCTCGACCAGCGCGCGGTCCTGGCGACCGATGGCGGTGATGTAGGCGCTCTGCTCGACGGCGTCGGACACCGTCGAGGCGTCCAGGACGGTGATCAGGGGGTCAGGGCGCGCCTGGCGGTACAGCCGGTTGATGCGCTGCGCCATCCGCTGCTGCTGCTCGACGAGCTCGCCCTGGGCGATGGACAGCTCGCGCTCGGCATCGGCGACGGCGTCCTGCTGCCGTCCGACGGCCTGCTGGGCCGTCTCGACCGCGGTGAAGACGGCTTCGAGCTGGGCGTCGGCGTCCTCCAGCGCGATCATGTCGTCGTCGGCCTCGCCACGAGCCGCATCCAGCTCGTTGCGGACGCGCTCGAGCTCCTGGCGGGTCTCGGAGATCCGCGACTCCTCCGAGCCGGTCGCGCTGGCCGGGCCGCTCGTGGCGATGGCCATGGCGAGCACGAGCATCAGCAGGACGACGCGGCGAAGCGACGAGGAGGTGGAAGAAGTGAGGATCATGGTTCCCGTTACGGCAGGACCGACCGGCTGGGGCAGGAGCCCAAGCCGGAACGACGTACGAGTGTTCGGTTGTGCGCGGGGAAGCGACCCGAAGGTGTACCTCGTGCGACACGCCGTCGACACGGGACGGACGGACAGGGGTCGTGCGCGACGTTGCTGCGACACCTCCACCCGCGGCTGGTGCACAACCGGCGGCAACCGTGCCGTGGCCCATTAGCCTCTGTACCCAATGGACACGACGCAGGATGCCGTCGACCGAGGGACGGGCCGACCGGCAACCTCCGGTCCCTCGCGCCGACGGCCACGACCGGGCGCCACCGAGTCACCCCTGCGAGGACCCCTGATCACGGTCCTCGTGCTGGTCGTCGTGCTCGGCGTCGCCTTCGTCGGGCTGCGTGCCGCACGGGCGGACACCGCGCTCCCGGGCATCACCGTCGCCGGTGTCGACGTGGGGGGCCTGTCCCCCGACGAGGTCACCACCGCGATCGCCGGGCTCGACGACGCCAGACGCACCCGGACCATCACCGTGACCCGCGGCCCCGACGAGGTGGTGTCCACCGCGGAGGAGCTCGGCTACGCCCTCGACGTCGACGCGACCGTGGCCGCGGTCATGGCGCGCGGGCGCCAGGCCAACCCGCTGGTGGCCTTCAGGGACCAGGTCCGGGCGACCTTCGTGCCGCTGACGGTGCCCCCGATCGCCGCCTTCGACAGCGTGGCGTTCGAGCGCTGGATCGACCGGATCGCCCGCGACCTCGCCCTGCCGCCGATCGAGGCGGACCTCGAGATCACCGGGACGACCGTGGCGGTCGTGCAGCCGCAGCCCGGGGAGACCATCGACGTCGAGGCGCTGCGGTCCACGGCGCTGGAGGCGCTGCAGGACGGCGGCGACGCGACGATCGAGGTCCCGACGGTGGTCACCACGCCGTCGACGGACCCCGAGGCGATCGCCGCGCTCGCCGACGCCGCCGAGCTGGCCATCTCCGCCCCGGTCACGCTGATCCGCGGCGACGTCCGGCTGTCGTTGACCGGTGAGCGGATCGGCGCGCTGCTGCAGGTCCGGGCCGAGGCGGTCAGCGACGACGGCGACGCCGACCTCGAGCTGGTCATCGATCCGGACCGGCTGCTCGCCATGCTCCCCGCCGAGCAGTTCGCCGCCCTCGCCCAGCCCCCGCAGGACGCCACCATCGAGGTCACCGGCGGCCAGGTCGTGGTGACCCCCTCGGTGGACGGGTTCGCCTTCGACGCCGCGGCCGCCGCCGAGCAGATCCTCGAGGTCGCCACGACGCCCGGCACGCGGACCGCCGAGCTGACCGGCGAGCTGACCGAACCCGAGGTCACGACCGAGGACATCGAGGCGATGGGGATCGTCGAGCAGGTCTCCACCTTCACCACCGAACATCCCTGCTGCCAGTCGCGGGTCACCAACATCCAGCGGATGGCCGACATCGTCCGCGGCACGATCGTGATGCCCGGCGAGACGTTCTCGCTGAACGGCCTGGTCGGCCCGCGCACGACCGACAAGGGCTTCGTCGGCGGTGGCGCCATCTCCGGCGGCGAGTTCGTCGAGCAGATCGGCGGCGGCGTCAGCCAGTTCACGACCACGATGTTCAACACCATCTACTTCGGTGGCTACGACATCGTGGAGTTCAAGCCGCACAGCTACTACATCTCCCGCTACCCCCTGGGCCGCGAGGCCACGCTGAACTACGACCCGCCGGTCGACCTCAAGTTCACCAACGACTCCCCGCACGCCATCTGGATCGACACCAGCTACACCGACACCTCGATCACCGTCAGCTTCTGGTCCACCGAGTACGCCGAGGTCACCTCGACCACCGGCGAGCGCTACGGCCTGCGCGAACCCCGGGAGGAGCGCGAGGAGACCGACGAGCTGCCCGCGGGTGAGGAACGCCTCGTGCAGAGCGGCCGGGACGGCTTCAGCGTGGACTTCACGCGGACGATCGCCTACGTCGACGGCCGCACCGCGACCGAGACCTACACGACGGTGTACCTGCCCGAGCCGCGGATCGTCATGGTCGGCACGGGCGACGGAGCGG
Source organism: Euzebya rosea (assembly GCF_003073135.1). Classification (NCBI taxonomy): domain Bacteria; kingdom Bacillati; phylum Actinomycetota; class Nitriliruptoria; order Euzebyales; family Euzebyaceae; genus Euzebya; species Euzebya rosea. The sequence continues at coordinate 351,964 of NZ_PGDQ01000003.1, read as the reverse complement.
GCGAGGAGGACCCGACGGAGGACCCCACGGCATCCGCACCCGCCCCGACGGGAGACCCCGAGCCCGCGCCGACGCAGCCGGCCCCCGCACCCGAGCCCACGGCCGAGCCGGCACCGGCTCCGGCCCCTCCCCCGAGCGCGGCCCCGGAGCCCGCCCCGAGCGACGGTGGGGCCAGATGACCCGCGGCCGACCGAACCCGCGGACATGGATCGAGCCCCGGCCGGGGGGGACCGAGGCTCGAGGACACGTCCAGTGTCCGAGGCACAACCAGTGCCAAGGGGAACCGCAGCGGGCCTGTCACCGACCCAACCGCTCCGTCAAGGCTATGACGGAGGCCCATGGGCAGACCATCGTCAACCGTGATGGTTCCCACCTGGTCCGAACGGGCCATCCCCCACGTCCCTGGACGTACGTATCCGGAGGCCCTGCGTGACCACCATCCTCGGCCTGGCAGCCGTCCTCCTGCTGATCTTCGGCAACGCCTGGTTCGTGGCCGCCGAGTTCGCGCTGGTCACCGCACGACGGGGCCGGCTCGAGGCCGACCACGAGGGCGGTGACCGTCGGGCGGGTCGGGCCCTGCAGCTGCTCGGTCGCCTGTCGTTCGCCCTGTCCGGGGCACAGCTCGGCATCACGGTGACCTCGCTCGCCGTCGGGTTCATCGCCGAGCCCGTCTTCACCGCCCTCTTCGAGCCGCTGCTGTCCCCCCTCGGCATCCGGCCCGCGCTGGTCCCGGCCATCGCCGTCTCCCTCGGCCTGGTGGTGTCCACCGCCGGGCAGATGGTCCTCGGCGAGCTGGGCCCGAAGAACCTCGCCATCGCCAAGGCCGAGGACGTCGCCAAGAGCCTTGCCGGTGGCCAGATCCTGTACCTGCGCCTGTTCGGCCCGATCATCCGCCTGTTCGACGGCGCCGCCAACGGCTTGCTCCGCCTCGTCGGCATCGAGCCCAGCGAGGAGATCGACAACTCCGTCACCGTGGAGGAGCTGGAGCACATCATCACGAGCTCCTCGGCGTCGGGCACGCTCAGACAGGGGGTGTCGGCCATGCTGCAGCGCTCCATCGAGTTCCGTGACCTGCATGCCGACGACGCCATGCGACCCCGTGCCGACGTGGTCTCCATCTCCGGCGACGCCACCTGTGAGGAGCTGACGGCCCTCGGGGTGCGCACCGGCCACTCGCGCTTCCCCGTGACCGGTCCCGAGGGGCTGGACGACCTGCTCGGCGTCGTCAACATCAAGGACCTGCTGGACGTGCCGGTCGCCGAACGGGCGATCACCCCGGTCAGGACGCTGGCCGAACCCGAGCTGGCCGTGCCGGAGTCGGCCTCCCTCCGTGACGTGCTCCTGCTGCTGCGCGACACCCACACCCAGCTCGCCGTCGTCGTCGACGAGTTCGGCGGCACGGAGGGGATCGTCACCCTCGAGGACATCGTGGAGGAGCTCGTCGGTGACATCCGCGACGAACACGACCGCGCCGAACGGCAGGCGGTCCTGCGGGCCGACGGCAGCTGGCGGGTCCCCGGGTCGTGGCGCATCGACGAGGTCCGGCGCGACACCGGCATCGAGCTGCCGCAGGGCGAGCACGACACCATCAGCGGCCTGCTGATGGCGACCCTGTCCCGCGTCCCCGTCGTCGGCGACACCCTGGTCCTCGACGGCATCACCATCGAGGTGCTCGCCGTCCAGCGCCACGTCGCCCAGACCGTCCGGCTGAGCACCGATCCCGGACACGGCCCAGCCGAGGACGACAGGCCGCCACCGGCACCAGCGCCCGTCCACGACAAGCCCGGACCCGATGAGGAGGCCGACCGATGACCGGCACGACCGGTGCCATCGTGGCCATCGTGCTGCTGGCCGTGAACGGGGCGTTCGTGGCGGCGGAGTTCGCGCTCCTCGCCGTCCGGCGGTCCCGCATCCAGCAGCTCGCCGACGCCGACGACGCCCGCGCGACCGCGGCGCTGAAGGGCCTGAAGGAGCTGTCGGTCACCCTCGCCGGCGCACAGCTCGGCATCACGATGGCCAGCCTGGGGCTCGGGTACGTGGCCGAGCCGCTGGTGGCGGGCTTCTTCGAGCACCTGCTGGCGGAGTCGACTCCCCTGCCCGAGCCCGCCGCCGTCACCATCGGCTTCACGATCGGCCTGTCGATCGTGGTGTTCCTGCACATGGTCGTCGGGGAGATGGCCCCCAAGTCGTGGGCGATCGCCGACGCCGAACGGTCCTCGCTGCTGCTGGCCCGACCGTTCCTGCTGTTCGTGACGATCTTTCGGCCGGTGATCCTCCTCCTCAACGGCATGGCCAACGGCCTGGTCCGTGCCGTCGGCGTCGAGCCGCAGGAGGAGCTGGCGGTGGCCCACGCCCCCTCCGACCTGCTCATGGTGCTGCGGGAGTCCTACAACGAGGGGACGATCGCCGGGGAGGACCACGAGCTGCTCAGCCGCGCGCTGGAGCTGTCGGGGCTGGACGCCGAGTCGATCATGGTCCCCCGCCGTGAGGTCGTGGCCGTCGCCGCGACCGTCACCGCCGAGGAGGTCATGGCGGTCGCCCGCGCCACCGGCCGATCACGCCTGCCCGTGCACGGCGGCGACCTCGACCAGGTCCTGGGAGTGCTGACGGTCAAGGACCTGGTCCTGCGTCCCGACCGGTTCGGCCCCGAGACGCCAGCCGCGCGCCTGGCCCGACCGGCCATGGTCGTGCCCGAGTCCCGGCCGATCGAGGACCTGCTGCTGGACATGCGCCAGCAGCGGCAGCACATCGCGATGGTCGCCGACGAGTACGGCTCGGTCAGCGGCCTCGTGTCGCTGGAGGACGTCATCGAGGAGCTGATCGGCGAGTTCGACGACGAGACCGACCGGCTGTCACGCCGGCTGCGTCGCCGTCCCGACGGTCGGCTGGTCGTGGCCGGCAACCTCCGAGCCCACGAGCTGGCCGAGCAGACGGGCCTGGAGCTGCCCGACGGCCCGTGGGAGACCCTCGCCGGGTTCATCGAGCACCGGACCGGCAACGTGCCGCAGGTCGGGGCGACCGCCACCCTCGGTGGGGTCCGCCTGACCGTGACCGCGGTCGACCGCTTCCGCATCACCGAGGTCGAGCTCCGGCCGGCCAAGCCGACCGGAGCCACGACACCGGATCGTCAGTAGGTGGGCGTCAGTAGGTCGGGATCGAGGTGTCGACCTGGCGGGCGTATCCGTTGATGCCGCCCTGCAGGTTGCGCAGCTTGCGGAAGCCGGCGTTCTGGAGGATGTGCAGGGCCTGCATCGACCGCTGACCGGACTTGCACTGCAGCACGATCTCCTCGGAGGAGTCCAGCTCGTGCATCCGCGAGGGCAGGTCCCCCAGCGGGATGAGGGTCGACCCCTCGATGCGGGAGATCTCGTACTCGTGGGGGTCACGGACGTCGATGAGCGTGACCTCGTCGCGGATCTTCTCGAACTCCGCGGGGGTGATCTGCAGGTCGAAGTCGGACTCGGAGTCGTCGGCGACGTGGTCGTTGGCGGGGACGCCGCAGAACTCCTCGTAGTCGATGAGCTCCGTGATCGGCTTTGCGTCGGGGTCCTTGCGAACCGTGATCGTGCGCCAGTCGTGGTCGAGCGCGTCGTACAGCTTCATCTTGCCGATGAGCGGCTCGCCGATGCCGGTGATGAGCTTGATCGCCTCGGTGACCTGACCGGCGCCGATGGAGGCGCACAGGACACCGAAGACCCCACCCTCGGCGCAGGAGGGGACCATGCCGGGGGGCGGCGGCTCGGGGAACAGGTCGCGGTAGTTCGGACCGACCTTGTCCCAGAAGACGCTCAGCTGGCCCTCGAAGCGGAAGATCGAGCCGTAGACGTTCGGCTTGCCGAGGATCGCGCAGGCGTCGTTGACCAGGTAGCGGGTGGGGAAGTTGTCGGTCCCGTCGATCACCAGGTCGTAGGGCTCGATGATCTCCAGCGCGTTGTCGCTGCGCAGGAGCGTCTCGTGGATGTTGACCGTCACCGTCGGGTTGATGTCGAGGATCGTCTCGCGGGCGGACTCGGTCTTGCGCTTGCCGATGTCCTTGGTGCCGTGAATGACCTGGCGGTGGAGGTTGGACTCGTCGACGGTGTCGTAGTCGACCAGGCCGATCTCCCCCACGCCGGCGGCGGCGAGGTACATGGCGGCCGGCGAGCCGAGCCCGCCGGTGCCGACGAGCAGGACCTTGGCGGCCTTCAGGCGTCCCTGCCCGTCCATGCCGATGTTGGGCATGATCAGGTGACGGGAGTACCGACGGATCTCGTCGTTGGTGAGCGGTGCCGGTTCGGCGATGAGCGGTTCCATGAGACCACCTAACAGTGAGATGGCCCCGACCCTTCCGGTGGAAACGATGCAATCATCGTCGGTGCCGTCCGCGTTGCGGTCGCGGGTCGAGGCCGGGTGCACGCGCGCGGTGTTCAGCGCTGGATCGACAGGTCCTCGGTCTGCCAGTCGCCGAACCACACGATGTCACGGGCGTCGTGGCGGGCCAGCACGTCGGCCACGGCGTCGCGGTGGGACTCCTCGACGTCGTTGACCACGATGGCGTGGCGGCCCGACCGTGCCTCCTCCCCCAGGCGCATCAGCTCCTCCCGTTCCTGTCCGAGGGACAGCAGGAACTTCACGAGCCGGCCGGCGGGCTGGGAGTCCTCGTCCCCGGCCTCGAGGCGAGCGGCGAAGGACTCGCCGGTGCCGTGGGTGATGGAGTCGCGGTCGACACCGGCGTCGGCGAGGTCGGCGACCGCGGCCTCGGCGGTCGCGGCGTCGGCCACGTGGGCGGTGACGGCATGGTCAGTGGGGCGTGCGTCAGCGGTCATGCCCGTCACCCTGCCCGTTCCTCCCTTCGATCGAACGCGTGTGGGATGAGGTGCGACCCGCGGGTCAGGACACCAGGACGACGTGGAGGGTGCGCGGGCCGTGGACGCCCTCGACGCGGTCGAGCTCGATGTCGCTGGTCGCCGACGGGCCGGAGATCCAGGTCTGGGGGCGGGCGGCGTCCAGCGAACGGACGGCCTGGGGGACGGCGCCGACAACCTGATCAGCGCGGACGATCACGACGTGGAGGTCCGGGACCAGCGTCAGCGCTCGACGTCCCTGCCCGGGGCCACCGTCGAGCACGATCGTGCCGGTCTCGGCGATGCCGACCGCGGAGGAGGTGACGACGGCGTCCACCGCGTCGAGGTCGGCCACGGCCAGCGGCTCGTCGGGCCCGTCGATGCGGACCTCGACGTCCTCGGGGACCACGTTCCCGGGCAGGTCGTGGGCGACGACGATCCGGGCGGGCCGACCGTCCACCGCCGCGAACAGGATCTCCCCGATGACGGCGGCCACGCCGTCCGGCGCGGCCCGGTGGACCGTCGCGCGGTAGTCCTCGACCCGTTCGACGAACCGCTCGAGGACATCGACGCCGGGTGCCGGGTGCACGGCGTAGTCGCGGGGTACCTCGACGGTCGTCGGGGCGGGGCCCAGGGCGTCGCGGATGCGGGCGAGGACCTCGACCCGCGCCGCGTCGGAACCGGCGCTCACGACGAGCCCTCCTCGCGGCCGCGCCACCAGTCCCGGAAGCTCTGGACAGCGGGGACGGGCGCGTCGCGGGTGGCGGTCCAGCCGTCCATGGGCGGTGGCAGGGTGCGGATGCGCCGGTCGCCGTCACCGCGATCACGACCGACGAGGCGCCCGATCCGGGAGGCTCGCTGGGCAGCGGACCATCGCGACGCGTCGCTCATCATCCATGCCGCAGCCTTCATGGCGGCCGCCTCCACCGTCGGGACGGTGCGGCGGGCCGCCTGTGCCTCGACGTGCTGTTCGCGCAGGTGGACCAGCATCGTTGGGATGTCGATGGCGACCGGGCAGGCGTCGAAGCAGGCGCCGCACAACGAGGAGGCGTACGGCAACGACGCGTTGTCCTCCACCCCCGTCAGCTGCGGGGACAGGACGGCCCCGATCGGCCCCGGATAGACCGAGCCGTAGGCGTGCCCGCCCGTCCGTTCGTAGACCGGGCACACGTTCATGCAGGCCGAGCACCGGATGCAGCGCAGCGCGTCCCGCCCGTGCTCGTCGGCAAGCACCGCCGTGCGGCCGTTGTCGAGCAGTACGAGGTGGAACGCCTGCGGGCCGTCGCCCGGGTGCACCCCGGTCCAGAAGGAGGTGTAGGGGTTCATCCGCTCGCCCGTCGCCGACCGCGGCAGCAGCTGGAGGAACACCTCGAGGTCGTCCCAGGTCGGGACCAGCTTCTCGATCCCCATGACCGTGATCAACGTCTCGGGCAGGGTCAGGCACATGCGGCCGTTGCCCTCGCTCTCGACCACCGACAGGGTGCCGGTGTCGGCGACGGCGAAGTTGGCGCCCGAGACCGCGACGCGGGTGGTCAGGAACTTGCGCCGCAGGTACCGCCGGGCGGCCATGGCCAGCACGCGGGGTTCGTCGGTCAGCGCCGGGTCGACCCCCTCCATGTGCTGCAGGAAGATGTCGCGGATCTCCGTGCGGTTGCGGTGGATGGCCGGGACGAGGATGTGGGAGGGGCGGTCGTCGGCCAGCTGCACGATCAGCTCGGCCAGGTCGGTCTCCAGGGCGTGGATGCCGGCCTCGGCGAGCGCCTCGTTGAGCCCGATCTCCTGGGTTGCCATCGACTTGACCTTGACGACCTCGTCGGCGCCGGTGGACCGGACCAGACGGGTGACGATGGCGTTGGCCTCGGCGGCGTCGCGCGCCCAGTGCACCGTGCCGCCGGCGGCGGTGACCCGCTCCTCCAGCTGCACCAGCAGCTCGGGCAGCCGTCGGAGGGTGTCGTCCTTGATGGCGGCACCGGAGCCGCGAAGGGCCTGCCAGTCGGGGACCTCACCGACCACAGCCTCGCGCTTGGCACGGATCGTGGCGGTGGCGTTGCCGAGGTTGCGCCGCAGCTGGGGGTCGGCCAGGGCCGTGCGGGCGGCGTCGGGGAACGACTGCTCGCCACGCAGCTGACCCACCCCACGGGGCGAGACGACGGGCAGGGGCGAGCGACCCGGCGGCACGGACGGCGTCACGAGCGCACCGCCGCACGGTCGCCGGTGGAGGCGAGGATCTCCGCCAGGTGCAGCGTGCGAACGCCGGCTCGCGAGCGGGACAGCCCGCCGCCGATGTGCATCAGGCACGAGGCATCCCCTGCCGTCACGTACTCCGCACCGGTGGACCGCACGTGGCGCATCTTGTCGGCCAGCATGGCCGAGGACGTGTCGGCGTTCTTGACCGCGAAGGTGCCCCCGAAGCCGCAGCACTCGTCAGCCCGGGGCAGCTCGACGAGGTCGATGCCCTCGACGGCCCGCAGGAGCTGCAACGGCTTGTCGTCGACCCGCAGCAGGCGCAACGAGTGGCAGGTCGGGTGGTAGGTGACGCGGTGCGGGAAGACCGCCCCCACGTCGGTCACCCCGAGCCGGTCGACCAGCAGCTCGGACAGCTCGAAGGTGCGTGAGGCCACGGCTTCGGCCCGGCGGGCCAGGTCCTCGTCCCCGGCGGCGCGCGCGATGCCGACGTGCTGGTGCCGCACCGATCCGACGCACGATCCCGAGGGCCCCACCACGACGTCGCAGTCCTCGAAGGCCTCCACGTGGTTGCGGACCAGCGGCAGGGCCATCGCGCCGTACCCGGTGTTGGTGTGTGCCTGGCCACAGCAGGTCTGGGAAGGCGGGAACACGACCTCGTGGCCGAGCCGTTCCAGCACCGTCACGACCGCGCGGCCGACATCGGGGAACAGGGTGTCGGCGAGGCAGGTCACGAACAGGGCGATCCTCATGCCGACCCCTGCCCCGCTGGCGATCCCCCATCGGCGCCGGCGGGGCCGCCGCGGCTCGGTCCCGCACGCAGCTGGCGTGCAAGCTCGTTGCGCACGTACCCGAGCTCGGCGATGGACGTCCGGACGCGTTGGAGGGTGTCGTCGTCGACGTTGGCAGGCCGGTTCAGCACATTGCTCACGGTGCCGACCAACGCCCCCGCGTGAGCGGCAACCTCCTTGATGCTGACCAGGTGGCTGCCCTCCACGTCGGCTCGGACTCACGGCTGAACATACCCCGTCATTGAACCGTGTCGGGGCGGGAACCCGGACACGAGCGAGCGCTGCGGGCCCGGGGCGACGTCCAGGTGGCGGCCACCGTCCTCAGCCCCCCTGCCTGCGCAACGTCCGGCAAGTGGACCTGCAGGTTCCTCGGGGCCAGGCGTGTGGGGAACGCCTGGCCCTCGTGGCGGCCGTCGGTCGATGGCTATTCGCTGGCCGGGCGTCGCCCCGTCCTCAACAGCAGCCTCCCTCCTACCCGCTGGACCGGCAGGAGTGCAGCGCGTTGAAGCCGGTGCCGGGGTCCCCGAGCGGCAGCCTGGTCCGCACACCGGGACAGGTCGGAATCGGCGCGGTGTAGATGCCACGTCCGAACGTCGCGGCGGTCAGACCACGGGTGGGCTCGTGGTAGCGAAGGTAGGTGACGGGGGCGCGGGGAAGGTCGTCGCCGACGGGGGTCCAGCGACCGCCGTTCCAGGTGGACAGGAAGACGCCGACGTCGCTGCCGACGATCAGCAGGCCATCGGATGTGGCGATGACGGAGTTCACCGGCGCGTCGGGCAGGTCGCCCGTGACGTCGTGCCAGGTCAGGCCGCCGTCGGTGGTGCGCATGACGTGCGGACGATCGCTGCCGGACCGGAAGCCGGAGAAGGTCGCGTAGGCGATGTCGGCGGAGTCGGGGTGGACCGCAACGCGCGTCACCCAGGTCCCGGGCAGCTGCTCCCTGCTCACCTCCGACCAGCTGGCGCCGCCGTCGTGGGTCGTCCACAGCAGTCCGTCGTCGGTCCCGACGTAGATGACGTCGCCGTCCGTCGGTGCCGCGGCCACCGTCGTGATCGTGCCCCACGGGTAGGACGGGTCACGTCCCGGCACGCCGGTGGACAGGTCGGGGCTGATCGGCGCCCAGGTGATGCCGTTGTCGAGCGAACGGTTCAGGATGTTGCCGCCGTAGTAGACGACGTCGCTGTCGCTGGGGTCCCACACGACCGGCGCGAACCAGTTGCGACGATCCGATGTCGGGCGGATGCTGCTGCGCGGGGACATCCCGCCGTTCGTCGAGCGGTAGCACGAGCCGTACTGGCTGCAGCCGATCACGATATCGGGGTTCTCGGGGTCGATGGTGACCTGCAGGCCATCACCGCAGCCGATCGACTCCCAGCCGCCTGCCTCGCCGTACCACGATCGGTTGCACCCGTTGTCCTGCGCGCCGCCGGTCAGTCGATCTGGTGCCAGCTCACCGACGTCGACGGAGTAGAACTGGGTGTACGGCTGGTGGGTCGCCTGGACCCACGTGCGGGTGACCCCGTTGAGGTCGGAGCGGTACATCCCTCCGTCGTTGCCCAGGTACACGCGCCCGGGGACGGCGGGATCCCATGCCATCTTGTGCTGGTCGGCGTGCACGCCCGAGGAGGTGCTCCACGTCAGGCCGCCGTCCACGGAGTTCACCAGGCTGACACCGGCGACGAACACGTTGTCGGCGTCGGCCGGGTCGACGAAGATCTTGCCGAACCACCAGCTGAACGAGGACTGGGAGTTGCGCAGGGTGTTCGATGTGGGCATCTGCACCCAGGTGTCCCCCCCGTCGTCCGAGCGGTAGAAGGCCCGGAATGGACCGATGGCCGTGCCGACGTAGGCGTACAGGCGATCCCCGTCGGTGGGTGCCACCGCGAGGCCCCACCGCCCCTGGTCGGCATCGCTGGGCAGGCCGTTGGTCATGCGCTCCCAGGTGGTGCCGCCGTCCACGGAGCGCCACAGGCTGGACCCGGCGCCCCCGTAGGTGCGCAGGTCCGGTTCCCGTCGGTGCTCCCACATCGCGGCGTAGACGCGCTGGGGGTCCGTGGGGTCGATGACGACCTCTGTGGCACCGGTCAGGTCGTTGGGTGGGGGCAGCAATTGGTCCCAGGTGTCACCGCCGTCGGTCGTGCGGTACACGCCGCGTTCGCCGCCGGGCAGGAAGAGGTTGCCGGACACCGCCGCGAAGATCCGGGAGTCGTCGCTGGGATCCACCGCCAGGCGGCCGATCGAGCCGCTGTCGCTGAGGCCCACGTGCTCCCAGGTCGCCCCTCGGTCGGGGGATCGGTAGATGCCATCGCCCTGGAAGGTGATGGAGCCGCCCCCGGGGTTGGTCTCGCCGGTTCCTGCCAAGAGCACACCGTCACCGGTCATCGCGATGGCGCCCATCGACTGGCCCCAGTCGTCGGGCCACACGGACTCATACGTCATGCCGGCGTCGCTGCTGCGCCACACGCCACCGGTGGCGGCCGCCACGAACAGCTGGTCCGGGACCCCGGTGTCGACCGCGATGTCGGTGATGCGACCACCGATGTTGGTCGGGCCACGGGTCTCCCATGACGTGCCCACGATCGCCGGCGCCCGGCGCCGACCCTCGTCCCGCGACCGATCAGCGGCCGCCCGTGCCCGGCCGTAGTCGGCCGGGGAGAAGGTGGAGTCACCGCTGAGGCGCTGGGCGGTCAGCCACTCGTCAGGCACCTCCATGGGCCCGGTCGGTGAGGCGATCGCTGCGGGCGATCCCTGGTCGATTGTCAGCAGTGAAATGATCAGGGCCGCTACGGCCACGATCACGGCGGCCATGCGCAGGCGGCCAGGAGCTGTATTCATCGGCGTGTATCTCCCATTTCTTCGGCGGGGCTTGCGGGGGATCGGGTCTGGTCAGCCGCCACGTGCAGCTCGGGCAGGGTCGTGTGGTCGGAGTCGGGACCGATCACGGCGGTGAGCCCTGATCCCTGCGCGCACAGCGCCACCGCCCGCAGGTACATCCGGTGGTCCCCGACGCGCACCAGGACCTCGGACTCGAAGGTCTCGTCCTCCGCGCTGAGCACCTCGACGTCGTCGCGGCCGTGGTACTCGTTGCGAACGTCGACGGGTGTCCTGGAGACCTCTGCGGACACCGTCACCACTGGACCGCCTCGGGTGACCTCGGTGACGCGACTGCCTTCGGGCAGGACGAGGCCAACGACGCCAGAGGGTGCGGGGAGGGGCTCGGCGACCTCGTCGCAGGCCGGCAGTGCGGCCAGGGCTGCAGCAGCCGGGTCAGTGACGCCGCCACCGCATCCCGCAGCGAGGATGACGAAGAGCAACCCCGCACCCAGCCGACGGAGCGTCCGGCGAGACGGTCCAACGGGCAGAGGCTGCACCCTGCTGAGCGCGACAGGAGCAGTCCTGAAGGCGTCTGGCGAACGTGGCACTGTTCCCTGCTTATTGACCCCGAAGGACTAGTCCCGGGACACTAGAACGTCGGTACAGCTGAGCACAAGGGGTACCGGTTGCCGGGCAGGGTTGGCGAGGAGCACGCCGGCTCGTGGGCGTTCCCACCCCTCATCCGGATCTACCGGATTTCGGGTACGGGATCGCGTCGGAGTACCCGCAGGCTCGACATGTGCACCTCGACCTCGTGAACCTGCTGGCCGTGATCGCTGCGGCGTGGACGGCCGGGCGGTTGTGCACGCGGATCGGATACCCAGCCATCCTGGGCGAGCTCCTCGTCGGCATCCTGCTCGGCCCCGCCGCCCTCGGCCTGCTCGCCGGGGACGACGCGCTGATGGTCCTGGCCGAGCTCGGCGTCCTGCTGATGATGACCCTGATCGGCATGGAGATCGACCTCGGCGACCTTCGTCGTGCGTCCTGGCCGGGCCTGCTGGCCGCCATCGGCGGGTTCGTCACCCCGTTCGTCCTCGGCTACCTGGCGGTCATCGCGTTCGGTGGGGACCCGGTCGCCGGCATCTTCGTCGGCCTCGCCGTCGGCGTGACCTCGTTGGCCACCAAGTCACGGATCCTGTCCGACCTCGGGTTGCTGGACACCCGGATGGCGCACGTGATGATGGCCGGGGCCCTGCTCAGCGACACCGCGACCCTGCTGGTCTTCGCCGGGGTGATCGGGTTCGTCGAGGTCGGATCGGTCGACGCCGCGGGCATCGGACGGGTGGGCCTGGAGGCCATCGTCTTCTTCGCCGTCGCCGGCCTGCTCGGTTGGAAGGTCTTCCCGATCATCGGGCGGCTGGTCGGACGGTCCGCCGAGCGCGGTCGCACCGCGACGTTCCTGGTGATCGTCGTCCTCGCCCTGGGGTTCGCCGAGCTCGCCGAGCTGGCCGGGCTGCACGCGATCCTCGGCTCGTTCGTCGCCGGGCTCTTCATCCGCAAGGACACGTTCCACCCGAGGGTCGTGCGCCAGACAGAAGGGGTCCTGCACGACGTCTCGATCGGGTTCCTCGCGCCCATCTTCTTCGTGACCGCCGGCTTCGAGGTGTCCTTCGACGTCTTCCGCACCGACCTGGCGCTCCTGCTGACCATCGTCGGGGTGGCGTTCGCCGGCAAGATCCTCGGCACCGCGCTGTTCTACCTCCCGAGCGGCCGCGGCTGGCGCGAGGGGTTGACGGTCGGCATGGCCATGAACGGCCGGGGCGCGGTGGAGATCGTCGTCGCGGGCATCGGGCTGGAGGCCGGCATCATCACCACCGAGATCTTCTCGATCCTGGTCTTCATGGCGATCTTCACGACCGCCACCGTGCCGCTGCTGCTCAAGTGGGGCGTCGACTGGCTGGCCCGTCGTGGCGAGCTCGAGCGCAGCGGCCAGTCGCGGAAGGGCACGATCCTCGTCGGGGCGGGACCGGTGGCGCGGGCGCTCGCCGCAGAGATGCCGGGGCCGGTGTGCCTCATCGACGTCAACCGCGACCACTGCGACGCGGCCGAGGCCGAGGGGCTCCGGGCGGTCTGCGGGGATGCCCTGGACGAGGACGTCCTGCGACAGGCGGGTGCCGGTGGCGCCCGGACGCTGATCGCGATGACCGCCAACGCCGAGGTCAACGTGCTCGCCGTCCAGCTGGGCCACGAGCTGTTCGCCGTCCCGGAGCTGTCGGTCCTCCTCGGCCGCAGCGCCAGCGACGCCGTCGGGCAGATCCTGTCGATGGTCGGTGCCCGCCCCATGGATCGGACGGCCGCCGAGATCGCGGCGTGGGACCAGCACCTGCGGGAGGGCGTGACGGTTGCCGATGACCTCGAGGTGGCTGCCGGCGACTCGGGCCTGCCGGCGCTGCAGTCCTCCGAGGACGTGCTCCCGCTCGTCGTGACGAGCGAGGACGAGACCCGCCTGTTCCAGGCGGTGGACGACCTGCATCCCGGGGACCGCGTGGCGGTGCTCCGGCGTACCGTCGTCGACGGTGGGGCGTCCACGTCCCCACGGTCCTCGCGCGCCACCACCTGAGCGGGCCGGACGACCCCCTGACCGCGTCGGGCGCGACGACCATGCAACACGTCCGTCACGAGGGCGCCGCGGTGCGGTGATCCCCGAGGCGTGTGATGGCAGGCATGACCATCACCGTGGAGACGCACTGCCCGTACTGCGCCCTCGACTGCGGGCTGAAGCTGCAGGTCGACCGGGGCCGCGTGACGGGGTCGACGAAGTGGAAGGGCTCGCCGCTGTCGAAGGGTGGCCTGTGCACCAAGGGCATCACGGCGTGGCAACAGGTCCACCACGAGGACCGTATCCGCACCCCGCTGGTGCGCTGGGACGGGCGGCTGCGGCCGGCCACGTGGGACGAGGCCCTCGACGCCGCAGCCAACGGGTTCCTGAAGCTGCGCGACCGGTACGGACCCGAGGTGAACGCGGTCCTCGGCGGCGGGTCGCTGACCAACGAGAAGGCCTACCTGCTGGGCAAGCTCGCCCGGTTGGGCCTGCGAACCCCCCACATCGACCCCAACGGTCGGCTGTGCATGACGTCGGCCGGCGCCGCGGCGATGCAGGCCTTCGGCGTCGACCGGGCCATGACCCCGCTGGAGCACCTGCCGAACGCCGACGTGGTCGTGGTCGTCGGCGCCAACCTCCCCGACGCCTTCCCGCTGATCATGCCGCTGGTCACCAGGGCCCGGCGCCGGGGCACCCGGTTCGTCGTCGTCGACCCGCGCGGCTCGAAGCTGGTCAAGGACGACGACATCCACCTTGCGGTTCGTCCCGGCACCGACACGGCCCTGGCCGCCGGGCTGCTTCGCGAGATCGCCGTCCGCGGGGGCGTCGACTGGCGGTTCGTCGCCGAACGCACCACCGGCGCCGACGCCGCGATCGCGGCCACCGAGGGATGGGACCTCGAGCGCACCTCCCTCACCGCCGGGGTCGGCATCACCGACATCGCCCGTGCGGCCAGCTGGATCGCCGGGGCACGCAACGGGATGATCCTGCACGCCCGGGGGGTCGAGCAGCAGGTCAACGGCGTCGAGGGCGTCCTGTCGTGGATCAACATCGCGCTGGCGCGCGGCTGGGCCGGTCGCAAGGGATGCGGTGTCATGCCCATGACCGGCCAGCGCAACGGCCAGGGCGGCCGGGAGCACGGCCAGCGCTGCGACCAGCTGCCCGGCTATCGCTCGATCGACGACCCCGCGCACCGTGCGGTCGTCGCCCAGCGCTGGGGGGTCGCGCCGGAGGACCTGCCGGGACGTGGCCGCACCTACGTCGAGCTGCTCCACGACGCCGAACGGGGCGCCATCAAGGGCATGCTGGTGATGTCGGCCAACCCCGCGGTGTCGGGGCCGAAGGGCGCACGCATCCGCCGCTGCCTGGAGGCGGTCGAGCACATGGTCGTCGTCGACCCGTTCATGTCCGAGACCGCCCGCTACGCCTCGGTCGTCCTGCCCGGCAGCACCTTCGCGGAGGAGGACGGCACCATCACGACCACCGAGGGACGGGTCGTTCGGGTCGACCAGGCCGTCCCGCCGATCGCCGTGCGTGGCGACCTCGATGTCATCCGTGGCCTGGCCCATCGCCTGGGCGTGCGCGACAAGTTCGACTTCCACACCGGCCGAGAGGTGTTCGAGGAGCTCAAGGCCCTGTCGGCGGGTGGGATCGCCGACTACTCCGGCATGGACTGGGACCGGCTTCGCGACACCGGCGGCACCTTCTGGCCAGCGACCCCCGACAACCCCGACGGCACCGAGGTCCTCCACACCGAACGCTTCGGCCACCCCGACGGGCGGGCACGGATGGTTCCCGTCGTGCCGTCGGGGCCGTCCACCCCTCCCGACGACGAGCACCCGCTCGTGCTGACGACCGGCCGCCACCGCGACCACTACCTGTCGGGCAACCAGACCCGTCGCATCCCCGCCCAGGCCGACCGGGCCCCTGCTCCACTTCTGGAGGTCCACCCACGGACCGCCGCGGTCATGCGCTTGGTCGAGGGACAGCCCGTCGAGGTCACCTCACACCAGGCCACCGTCACGTTCGACTGGACGCCCAACGACCGGCTGCGCCGCGACACGGTGTTCGTCGCCTGGCACTGGGAGGGTGTCAACGACCTCACCGACGACGCCCTGGACCCGATCTCGCGCATCGCCGCGGTCAAGCACACGCCCGTCGCCATCCGGCCCGCACCCACCACGGTGACCCCGACCTCGCCGACGACCACCGCCTGGACGTCGGCGCAGGGTGCTCAGCCGGCGCTGACCAGGCGATAGCCGACGCCACGCACGGTCTGGATCCCCACCGACGTGCCGTCGAGCTTGCGGCGCAGCCGTGCGACCTGGTGCTTGACGGTGGCCGGGTCGTCGGGGGCCTCGTGGCCCCATCCCGACACGAGCAGCTCCTCGGTGCGGCACACCCCGCCCGATCGGCGTGACAGCGTGGCCAGCACCAGGTACTCCCGCTTGCCGAGGGAGATCACGATGTCGTCGACCCGAGCTGCCGACGCCGACGGGTCCAGGGTGACGTGTGCCGACCGTTCGTGGGGCTGTCGGGCGATCCAGGACTCCACCTCCCGGACGAGGTCCATCGACCGGTACCGCGTCGGCTGCATCCGCACGAGCAACCCGAGGTCCTCGCACGTGCCGGCCGTCACCGGGCCGACCGCCGCGATGGCGGTCCGCGTGGTCACGACCGACCGCAGTCGGGCCGCGCAGTCGCCCCCGAAGGACTCCGCGACGTCGACGAGGTTGCGAACCGCGCCGGGCGAGGTGAAGGCGATCACGTCGACTTCGCCTGCCAGCAACCGCTCGACCAGGTCGCGGGCACGGTCCATGTCGGTCGGTGGGCCGGTGCGGTACGGCAGCACCGACACGACGTCCATCCCCTTGCCGGCCAGGACGTCGTAGGCCCGGGGGTGCCCGCCGTGCAGCTGCACGGCCACCCCGTCACCGGCGAGGGCGTGCTGGGCCAGCCACCCGGCGACCGTCGCGTCGGTCTCGCGCGGCGCGGTCCAGACCGGCTTGACGCCGGCCCCGGCAAGGCCTCCGGCGGCCTTCGCCCCTCGTGCAAGGCATCGGGTGCGCTGCAGCAGCGCCACGAGCTCGTCGTGGTGGCCGGCGCGTGCGGCGGACTCCAACCAGAACCGCATGCCGACACCCGTGGTCGCCACGATCCACTGGGGCTGCAGGTCGAGGATCAGCTGGGTGTCGACGGCGATCTCGTCGTCGGCGGCCGGATGGTCGCCCGACAGCATCGGCGCGTGCACGACGGTGGCGCCGCGACGGGTGAAGGCGTCTGCCAGCTCCTGGCCTCGACGGGTTCCCGTCACGGCAACAACGATGGATTCCACGAGATGGCCTCCTCGGCGGATGGGCGCCCGGTGTGTCGACGACCTCGATCGGGTCGACCGCTTCATCCTGATCTGCCGCTGTTGGCTCGTGGTCACGCCGGTGTTTCGTCGGCGTGTCGCTCCGGTCGCGAGCCAGCCGTCCCGCCACAACGATCTCGTCGGTGGTGCGCGACGCCCGCGAAACCTGCGGGACACACGGGGCCGGGGACGCCCGAAACACCGCTCCCCCACCGTGCACCCCATGCAGCACACCGACACCGTGACACCTCCCGCACCGGCTCGAGCCGGGCGGCGTTCCGTCGTGGTCGCCGGCAACGGCATGGTCGGCGAGCGGTTCCTCGCCGAGCTCGCCCGCACCGGTCTGCTCGACCACATCGACCTCGCCGTCATCGGCGAGGAGCACCTGCCCGCCTACGACCGCGTGCACCTGTCGGCGTACGTCGAGGGAGCGACCGCCGACGAGCTCTCGATGGCTGACCCGGCGATCCGCGCACGTCCCAACGTCACCGAGCTCCTGGGACGCAGGGTCGACGCCATCGACCGCGACGCCCGCACCGTCACCCTCGACGACGGCCGCTCGCTCGGCTACGACGACCTCGTCCTCGCCACCGGGTCCCGCCCGTTCGTGCCGCCCATCCCCGGCCACGACCTGCCCGGCTGCCACGTCTACCGGACCATCGCCGACCTCGACGGCATCACCGCCGACGCGACGCACGCCTCCAGGGGGGTCGTCATCGGCGGCGGCCTGCTCGGCCTGGAAGCCGCCAACGCCCTGCGCCTGCTCGGCCTGGAGGTCACGGTGATCGAGTTCGCGCCCCGGCTGATGCCCCGACAGCTGGACCAGCCGGCCTCCGACGCCCTGCGGGCCCGGGTCGAGGCGCTGGGGCTGACCGTGCGCACCGACACGGCGACCGCGGCGTTCCGCCCCGGCGACGACGGGCGTGTCGCGCGGCTGGAGTTCACCGACGGCAGCGTGCTCGACACCGACATGGTCGTCTTCTCCGCCGGCATCCGGGCCCGCGACGAGCTGGCCCGCGCCGCCGGGCTGGACGTCGGCGAACGCGGCGGCGTCGCCGTCGGTCCGACCCTGACCTCCTCCGACCCCCACGTGCACGCCATCGGCGAGTGCGCGTCGGTCGACGGGGTCGTCCACGGCCTGGTCGGCCCGGGCTACACCATGGCCAGGGTCCTCGCGGAACGACTGGGAGGTGGTGACGTCACGTTCCGTGGCGCCGACCCGTCCACGCAGCTCAAGCTGCTCGGGGTCGACGTCGCCAGCTTCGGCGACGCGATGGCCGACACCGACGGCGCGCGCGTCGTGGTGTGGGACGACCCCGTCGGTCACGTCCACCGCAAGCTGGTGGTCTCCGCCGACGGGACGACCCTGCTGGGCGGCATCCTCGTCGGCGACGCGTCGGGCTACGACCGCCTGCTGCGGCTGACCCTGTCGGGGCGCCCCGTCGATGTCCCCCTCGCAGTCCTGGCTGCCCCGACGATGGAGGACGCCGGCACCACCGCCGGTGAGCTCCACGACGACGACCTGGTGTGCACCTGCAACACCGTCACCAAGGGGCAGCTCTGCACGGCCATCCGGGGCGACGGTGACCGGCCGGGCCTGCACACGATGCCCGAGCTCGCGGCCGCCACCAACGCCGGCACCGGCTGCGGCAGCTGCACCGCCCTGTGCAAGCGCATCCTCGACACCGAGATGGCGGCGGCGGGCCTGGAGGTCGACACCGCCCTGTGTGCGCACTTCCCCCAGACACGCCAGGAGCTCTACGAGATCGTCCGGGTCGCTGGCTTCCGCACCTTCGCGGAGGTGCTGGCCCACTCCGGGACCGGCACCGGGTGTGCGACCTGCAAGCCGACGATCGCCTCGATCCTTGCCACGATCACCAACGAGTACGTCCTCGACCCCTCGCACGCCCCGCTGCAGGACACCAACGACCGGTTCCTCGCCAACATCCAGAAGGACGGCACCTACTCAGTCATCCCCCGGGTACCCGGCGGCGAGATCACCCCCGACAAGCTGATGGTCATCGCCGGGGTCGCCAAGGAGTTCGACCTGTACACCAAGATCACCGGTGGCCAGCGGATCGACCTGCTCGGCGCACGCCTGGAGCAGCTTCCCTCCATCTGGCGACGGCTCGTCGACGCCGGCTTCGAGTCCGGCCATGCCTACGGCAAGGCCCTGCGAACGGTGAAGTCCTGCGTCGGCCGGACGTGGTGCCGCTACGGGGTGCAGGACTCCACGACCCTCGCCATCGAGCTGGAGGAGCGGTACCGGGGACTGCGGTCGCCCCACAAGATCAAGATGGCGGTCTCCGGCTGCTCACGAGAGTGCGCCGAGGCCCGGGGCAAGGACGTCGGGGTCATCGCCACCGAGAACGGCTGGAACCTCTACGTCTGCGGCAACGGCGGCATGACGCCGCAGCACGCCGTGCTGCTGGCCACCGACCTGTCGACGGCGGACCTGGTCCGCACCATCGACCGCTTCCTCGCCTACTACGTCCGCACCGCCGACCGGCTGGAACGGACCGCCACGTGGCTCAACCGCATCGACGGCGGCATCGCGCACGTTCGGGCGGTCGTGGTCGACGACTCCCTCGGGCTGGCCGAGGAGCTGGAGTCGCACATGGCCCATCACGTCGCCACCTACGCCTGCGAGTGGAAGGCCACGCTCGAGGATCCGGCGCGGCTGGCGATGTTCGCCAGCTACGTCGACGGCGACGGCCCCGACACCGACCTGGCCTGGGTCCGCGAACGCGACCAACGACGACCGGCCACCGCCGAGGAGCGACGGCTGCTGCCCGTCGTGGACCTCGTCGGCGCGCAGGCCGTCGCCCACCGCACCCTCGACGAAGGAGCGATCCGATGAGTCCAGACCTGCTCGTCCCGGACCGACCGGCCCTCGACACGGTGGCCCGGGGGTGGGCCGAGGTGTGCCCCCTCGACCGGATCATCCCCGACACTGGCGTGGCCGTGCGCATCGACGGCCACCCCGTGGCGGTGTTCCGGCTCCGCGATCGCGACGGCGTGGACCGGGTGCTGGCCGTCGACCACGTCGATCCCTTCACCGACGTCGCCGTCCTGGCCCGCGGCATCGTCGGCGACGTCGAGGGTGAGCCGATCGTCGCCTCGCCCCTGCACAAGCAGCGGTTCTCCCTGCTCGACGGACGGTGCCTGGACGACCCCGACGTCGCGCTGACCACGTACGTGACCCGGATCGTCGACGGCGTCGTGCTGGTCGCTCGTCCCTGACTCCTTCGTCCGCCCCTCCCCTCACCCCGTATCCCCTTCATCCACACGAGGAGTAGCTCGCCATGCCCCAACATCCCGCTTCATCGGTACCGACCCGTGCTCGTCTGGCGGCCCTGCTGTCGTTCAGCGGTCGCTACCGGGTCCTCCACCTCACCTGGTTCGCGTTCTTCCTGTCCTTCGTCGTCTGGTTCAACTTCGCGCCGTTCTCCGCCACGATCGGCGAGGAGCTGGGCCTGTCCCGTGAACAGCTGATCACCATCGGCCTGTGCAACGTGGCGCTCACCGTCCCCGCTCGCGTGCTGATCGGCATGGCGCTGGACCGGTGGGGGCCCCGCCGGGTGTACGCCTCGATCCTCGTGTACGCCGCGTTCCCCTGCACCCTGTTCGCGATGGCGACGTCGTTCCCGATGCTCGTCGCCAGCCGGCTGGCCCTGTCGATCGTCGGCGCCGGGTTCGTCGTCGGGATCCGCATGGTCAGCGAGTGGTTCCCCCCACGGGAGATGGGGACCGCCGAGGGGGTGTACGGCGGATGGGGGAACTTCGGGTCGGCCGCCGCAGCGCTGGTGCTGCCGACCGTCGCTGTCGCCGCGGCTGGCCTTGGCGGTTGGCGACTCGCCGTCGGCACCACCGGCGTGCTCGCAGGCCTCTACGGCCTGTACTACCTGGCCGCGGTGACCGACACGCCCGACGGGGTGGCGTTCGCCCGGCCACGCCGACAGGGCGCGCTGGAGGTCACGAGCCGCGCCGCCGTGTTCGGCCTGCTTGCCCTCAACGTCCCGCTGGTGGGCATCCTCGGCCTCGTCGCCTGGCGGCTGATGCGCGTCGGGTTCCTGTCGACACCGGCCTTCGCCGTCGTCCTCGTCGTGCTGGCCGTGGCGCTGGCTGCCCAGTCCCGCAGCATCGTCGAGGTCAACGCGCCAGCGCTCGCCGGGGAGTACGACCCCGCCGACCGCTACCCCTTCCGGTCGGTGGCGGTGCTGTCGCTGGCGTACGCCGTGACGTTCGGGTCGGAGCTGGCCGTCGTGTCGATGCTGCCGACCTTCTTCGGCGACACCTTCGGGCTGTCGGCGGTGGCGGCGGGAGCGACCGCATCGGCGTTCGCGTTCATGAATTTGGCGGCCCGGCCCATCGGGGGGCTGCTCAGCGACGTGATGGGCAGCCGGACGCGGACCCTCCGGGTGATCCTCCTGGGCCTGTCGGCCGGCTACACCCTGATGGCGCTGGTCGGTGCCGCCTGGCCCGTCGCCGCCGCGGTCGCCGCCGCGATGTTCTGCAGCTTCTTCGTCCAGGCAGGTGAGGGGGCCACGTACGCGATCGTGCCGCTCGTCAAGAAGCGGGTCTCGGGGCAGATCTCCGGCATCGTCGGGGCCTACGGCAACGTCGGGGCGTTGGTGTTCCTCACCCTGCTGCTGTTCGCCGGCCCGACGGTGTTCTTCCTCACCATCGGGGCGTCGGCCGTCGTCGCGGCGGCAGCCGGCCGCTTCCTGGTCGAGCCGACCGGCAGCTTCGACGACGTGCACGCCGACGTCGTGACCGCACGGGTGGACGTGACGGACGGCACGCCGGCCCCTGCCGTGGCCTGACGCCCGGGCGTGCGACCGAATCGGCTGGCCCGTTGGTCAGGCGGTCCGGGCCAGCCGTCGACGGCGGGGACCCTCGGTCAGGCCACGCACGATCTCGCCGACCACGTAGCGGCCGGCGGCGAGCACGTGGTTGAGGGAGGGGTCGACGTCCTCGCCGTCCCCCATGCGGCCGATCTGCGCCTCGTACCACTCCGACTCGCCAGCGGCGGTGATCAGGGGCGGCGGGCTGTAGGACGGCAGCTCGATCCCGTCGGCCGCGCCGTCCAGCAGCTTCGTCGGCAGCTCCGGGTCGACGGCCAGCGGACGACCCAGCCCGACGGCGTCCACCGCACCGGACTCGACGAGTGACTCCATGGCCTCCCGTGTCCGCAGGCCGCCGGTCAGCAACAGCGGCATGTCCCCGGCGACAGTCCTGGCACGGCGGGCGAACCCGGCGAAGTAGGCCTCCTTGAACGCGCGGGTGCCCTCCTCCGCCTGCTCGACACGGGACTCCTGCACCCCCGACATGTCCGCCAGCCCGAACATCTCCGGTGACTCGTAGGTCCCGCCGGAGATCTCCAGCAGGTCGACGTCCTCCGCGGCGAGCAGGCTGACCACCTCGGCGGCGTCGTCCTCGCTGAACCCGCCGTGGCGGAAGTCGGAGCTGTTGAGCTTCACCCCGACGGAGAACCCGTCACCGGCCGCCTCGTGGCACGCCCGGACCACCTCGAGCAGCAGCTTCGCCCGGCCCGCCAGGTCGCCTCCCCACTCGTCGGTGCGGCGGTTGGTGTGGGGCGACAGGAACTGCGCCAGAAGGTAGCCGTGCGCCGCGTGGACCTGCACGCCATCCATCCCGGCCTCGCGACACCGCCGCGCGGACGCCGCGAACGCCGCAACGACCTCGCCGATCTCGGCCGCGGTCAGCGCCCGTGGCCTGGCGAAGGAGCCGAGCAGCGCCACTGCCTCGACCTCGCTGGGCGCGACCGGCCGGGTGGTGATGTACCGCGTGCACTGACGGCCGGGGTGCCCGAGCTGGGCAACGAGCGGCACGTCGCCGGTGGCCGCGACGACCCGTCGCAGGGCGTCGACGTCGAGGTGGGCGTCGGCGACGATGTTGCGGCTGCGTTCCAGATAGCGCCGGTCGACCATGAGGTTGCCGGTGACCAGCATGCCGGCGCCGCCCTCGGCCCAGCGCCGGTAGACCCGCTCGTGGCGCACCGTCGGCTGGTTCCGCCGGTCGGCGAGGTTCTCCGTCATCGGGGCCTTGACGATGCGGTTCGGCAGGGTCAGGCCGCTGGGCAGCACGAGCGGCTTGGCGAGGACGGAGGACACGGTGGACAACCTTCCGGGGAGTGACGACTGAGCAAGTTAACAGTGTTCACCTAACCTGTCGACCGCCGGTCGGCCGATCGTTCGCCCAACGTCCCCCCGTCCAACCGAGTCCACGAGGTAGACCAGCACTCGTGGATCTCGACCCGCTCGTCATCGTTGGTGCCGCTCCGGTGCCCTGGTGCCTCGTCGACGCCGACGGCCGGATCCTGCGCGCCAACGGCGCCATGGAGCACCTGTGCGACTGTCCTGCCGAGCAGCTCGAGGGACGACCCGTCGGCGAGCTGGTCCCCGAGGTCGACCAGCGGCGGCTGGACGAGCCGGGTCCCGGACCCGAACCATGGGTGGTCACCGGACGGCTGCTGGTCGGAGGTCGACGGCCCCACGTGACGGTCACCGGTGCGCCGGTCCCCACCGACGACGACCAGCGGGTGACGATCCTCGTCCTCGCGGACGTCAGCGATCTGGTCCGGGCGACCACCGAGGTCGACCAGCTGCGACGGGCTGCGCTCGACCTTGCCGACCAGCGGATCGCGATGGTGGCCACCATCGCCCACGAGCTGCGTTCCCCGCTGCACGCCATCACGGGCTGGACCGAGATGCTGGCCGGCACCAGCCTGGACCCCGACCAGCGCGACCTGCTCGACAGCCTCGACACCGCCGTGCATCGCCTGCGTCAGACCGTCGACGAGTTCCTCGAGATCTCCCGGCTGGATGCCGGTGAAGTGCCGCTCCGGCCGACCGTCCTCGCCATCAGGGAGCTCGTGGACGGGATCGTGGCGCGTCACCGACAGCGTGCGGCCGAGCGCGGGACCGACCTGCTGGTCCACGTCGATGAGTCCGTCCCGGCGACGGTCCACGTGGACGGCTACCGGCTGGACCAGATCCTGACCAACCTGGTGGCCAACGCCGTCACCCATGGGGCCGGTGGCCCTGTGGAGATCAGCGTCGACGCGGTGGAGGCCACCGTGCGCGTGGTCGTCCGCGATCATGGCAAGGGCGTGCCGGAGGCGTACCGCGACCGGGTCTTCGAGCCCTTCGTCAGGGCACCCGGGGCAGCTGCGGGGGGCACCGGGTTGGGGCTGCCCCTGGTGCGATCGTTGGCGGCGCGGCTGGGCGGCGACATCCGCCTGGAGTCCCCGACGAACGGCGGGGCACGCTTCGTGCTGACCCTCCCGCTGCTGTCGACGACATCGGCGACCGAGGTGGTGGACCAACCGTCCCGGCCCGGCACGGAGCCGACCACGTCCGCCACCGTCCTCGTGGTGGAGGACAACGAGATGATCCAGCTGCTGTCGGCGCAGCAGCTGCGCAGCCTCGGCCACTCCCCCGTCGTGGTCGGCACCGGAGCCGAGGCGCTGCACGCGCTGGTGGACCGGCGCCTCGAGGTCGACCTCGTGCTGATGGACTGGCAGCTGCCGGACCTCCCGGGCACGGAGGTGTGCCGCCGGTTCCGGGAGGCCGAACGACAGCAGGGGCGAGCGCGGACCCCGGTCGTCGCGTTGACGGCCAACGTCATGCCGGACACGCGTGCCGCCTGCCTGGCCGCCGGCATGGACGACTTCCTCCCCAAGCCGGTATCGGCGGCGGCCCTCGGCACGACGGTCGGCCGCTGGACCGCCGACGGTGCGGGCCCGGCGGACGTGCTGCCCGACGTCGACGTGTCCCGACTGTTCGCCCTCGGGGCCGGCAGCGCGGCCGTCGACGAGGTCATCCGCACCGCACGGGGCCAGCTCGCGCTCCTGGGCGACGACCTCCACTTGCTGGGCGCCGCCGGGACCGACCCCGCGCGCCTGCTGCACGGACACCGCATCGCCTGCGAGATGCTCGGCCTGGCCCGCCTGGCCGACACCCTGCGCGCCATCATCGACGGGGGGGCTCGCGACGAGGGTCTGCATCGGCGGGCGACGGCCGACATCGACCGGGCCACGCAACGCATCGACAGCCTCGTGCAGACCACCACCCGTTCGACATCCGGGAGCATCCCATGAAGGGCATCATCTTCAACATCGCCGAGCGGGTCGTCACCGACCGCTGGGGCGCCGAGACATGGGACCTCCTGCTGGATCGCGCCGGCCTGGTCGGCGCCTACTCCGCCCTGGGCACCTACCCCGACGAGCAGCTCGTGGCGATCGTGGAGGCCGCCGCCGACGCCCTCGAGGTCTCGGTCGCCGACGTGCTGCGGGTCGTCGGCAGGGACGGGTTCGTCCACCTGGCGGGGCGGTACCCCGACATCACCGCCCGGTTCACCTCGGCACGCGAGGTCCTGCTCGACCTCGACGGCGTCATCCACCCACAGGTCAAGGCGCTGAACCCCGAGGCGATCGTGCCCGAGTTCGAGGCGGCGCGGGACGGTGACACCGTCGTCCTGCGGTACACCTCGCGCCGCGGGCTGTGCCATCTCGCCGAGGGGCTGGCCGCCGGTGCCGCCGACACCCACGGGGAGACCGTCACCATCACCCAGCCGTCGTGCCGGCTGGTCGGGGACGATGCGTGCATCCTGCACATCACGTTCATCACCCCGGACGGCGACGGATGACCGACGCCGAGACCTACCGGCGGCGCTGGGAACGCGAACGCCTCGCTCGCGAGGAAGCCGAGACCATCGCCGAACGGGCGCTGGCCGACCTCTACGACGCGAACCAAGCGCTCGACGCACGTGTTCGGGAGCAGACCCGCGACCTGACCCGGGCACTCGAGGAGGCACGCCGCGCCGGTGCGGCGCGCGACGAGTTCCTGCACCAGCTCGCCCACCGCACCGGCAGCCCGATGCACATCGTGCAGGGCTTCGTCGAGCTGGTCGCCGCCGAGGTCGGGCCGGGCCGGCTGGCCTCGGCAGCGGCCGCGGCCGTGTCGGCCACCCGGCGCCTCGGCCGTGGGTTCGAGGGGATGCTGGAGCTGTCGCAGGTCGTCGCCGGCGGGTTCGACCCGCAGCCGTCCACGTTCCGCGCGACGGACTGGACCGGCAATGTCCTGCGGCGCTGGCTGCCCGAGGTGGCCGCGGCCGGACGCACCATGGCCGTGGACCCGGGCGCGGACCCGACGGGGACGATCGAGGTGGACGTCCACCGGCTCGACCAGATCATCGACCCCCTGGTCGACAACGCCATCCACCACGGTCGCGGGAGGATCACCGTCGGCGTGCGCGTGGACGACGACCGGTTGCACATCAGCGTCGCCGACGAGGGCGAGGGTCCCACCGCGGACGTCGCGGACCGGATGTTCGTGCCGTTCTGGTCCTCCACCGACGACGGCTTCGGCGTCGGGCTCAGCCTCGCGCTGGTGATCGCCGAGGGCCTCGGCGGCCACCTGCACCTCGATCCAGCCACCACCCACACCTGCCTGCACGCGGTCCTCCCCATCCATCGCCCGGCGCCGTCCGATCCGGGGCGGCTCGCCTCGGTGGACATGGACGTGCTGCACACCCTGGTGCGCGAGCTGCCGGTGGAGGGACTGGCCCGACGCCTGGTCGAGGCATGGGTCGGGGGGATCGAGGAACGTCGCGCGTCCCTGACGTCGGGTGAGCCAACGGCGATCACCAGCGCCGCCCACGCGCTGATCTCCGGCGCACGACAGCTCGGCCTCCGGGACCTCGCCGACGTGGCGGCCGAGGTCGAGCACGGCGCCGTCGATCGCATCCCCCTCCTGCTGGCCGCGCTCGACCATGCGCCCACGTCGCTCGAGGCCGCGCTGGCGGAGCTGGAGACGGCACCGCCGGGCTGAGGCACGGGGGCCGAGGCGTTACCACGACCGGGCCCGCAGGCGCCGCGAGGAAACCTTGAGGTTCGCGCCAGCGAACGGTGAGCTGCGGGCCGGCCGCACCTGAGGGTGGACGGACACGCTGCGGTCGTGCCCTCCCCCCTGCTGCGTCCCCTCGTGTCCCGACCCCTGCTCCTCGTCGCGCTCGTGCTGACGATCCTGGTGCACGGGGCGCTGCTGATCAGCGGGTCGTGGGACGGCACCTACGACGCCCACGTCCACCTGTTCTTCGCCGACCACTACGGGCGGGACTGGTTCTCCACGTGGGACACCCGCTGGTACACGGGATTCCCCGTGACGAGCTACCCCCCCGGCGCCCACATGCTGCTGGCGGTCGCGAGCCGGGCCCTTCCGGTCGCCCTGGCCTATCCGCTGGTGCAGGTCGCCGTGCTGGTGCTGCTCGTGCTCGGGGTGTACCGCTTCGCCCGGCTGTGGGTCGACGACCGCACGGCCCAGGTGGCAGCGTTGCTCGCCGCGCTGTCGACGTCGCTCGGTGAGGTCGTCCACGTCTTCGGCCAGCTGCCCACGACCGTCGGGTTGGCGTTCACGCTGCACGCCCTCCCGTTCGCCCATCGCTGGGTGCGGCACGGGGACCGTCGGGCGATGCTGCTGGCCCTGTCGTGTGCGGCAGCTGCCACCGCCGGCCACCACGTCACCACCCTGTTCGGCGCGGTGTTCTTCGTCGGGCCGGTCCTGCTGGTCGGGGTCGTCGAGGCGATGCGCACACCGCTCCCCGACGAGGCCGCGGGCCACCACGGTCGCATCACCCGCCGTACCGTCTGGCCGGCCGTCGCGCGCCGACTGCGTCGCACGCTGCCTGCCCTGTCTCGAGCGGTCGGCTACGGCGTGGCCCTCGGTACGGTGCTGGTCGTCGTCGTCCTGCCCTACTGGCTGTGGAGCTCCAGCGACCCGATCGTGCAGGTCCCGATCCCCCACGCGTCGCGCGAGAACTTCCTGCTCGACCGCGAGGCAGGCACGGTGTTCTGGCTGGTCCCGTGGATGCCGCTGGTGCTGACCCTGCCTGCCGCGCTGTGGCGGGGCGCGAGGTCCGGGGCCTGGCCGCTGGCTGCGTCCGTGGCGCTGCTGACCGTCCTCGGCCTCGGCGGGACCACCCCTGTCGCACGGGCCCTCCTGGGCGGGGCGTTCGACATCCTCACCTTCGACCGCTTCACGATCTGGGCGACCGTCGCCGTGCTGCCCCTGTCGGCAGGCGTCGTGGTCCGCCTGATCGCCCGCCGTCGCACGATGCTCGTGGCGGGGCTGACGGTGACCGCCATCGCCGCGCTGCTGTTCACGGTCACCCTGACCACGTTCCGGCCGTTCCAGCCCGACCCGATCGACCCCGACCCGATCGTTGAGTTCCTGGCCAAGGACGACCACGACGACTGGCGCTACCTCGCGCTGGGGTTCGGTGACCGGATGGCGCAGCTGAGCGCCCGCACCACCGCCACCACCGTCGACGGCAACTACCACTCCGCCCGACGGCTGCCGGCGCTGACCACCCGTGCGGTCGAGCGGCTCGAGGGCGCGAAGTTCCGGGGGGTTCCCGGGCTCGGCAGCCTGCAGCAGTTCCTCGTCACCCCCGAGCCGACCCACCTCAAGTACGTGCTGTCCGCCGACCGCTTCTACGACCCCCTCCTGCACTTCACCGGCTGGCAGCCCATCGGCGTGCTCGAGAACGGCGTCGAGGTGTGGGAACGCCCCGACGTGCCACCCCTGCCGGAGGTCCTGCCCGTGCGAGAGCTGCCTGCCTGGCAGCGCCTGCACTGGGGCGTCGTGCCACCCGCGGCCATCGTGCTGGCGCTGCTGGTCCTGCCCTGGGGTGCCATCGCACGACCGTGCCCGTCCCGCCGACCCGGCCGCACCATGGCGGTGGTGGACCGGGTGCTGCGGCGAGCGGCCGCGCGTGCGACCCCGGACGGGGCGGGCAACGACTGGCACCTGCGCCTGCCCACGTGGCGTCGTCCCGGCTGGACCACCACCCGTGGAGCGGTTCGGACAACGCGCATCGTCGCGGTGGTGTCGGTGGCGGCCGGGCTGCTCGTCGGGACGGTCCATGTCACCGCGCCCACGACGGTCACGCCGGCCACCCGCGCGACGGACTACGTCCTGGCCCTGGACGAACGTCGAGCGGAGGAGGCCCGCGCCATGATCCATCCCTCGGTCCGCCCGGACGTCGACACCTACCGGCTGATCCGCTCCGTCGACGGGGGCGGCCTGCTGGCTTCCTACAGCCGGATCGACGCCGTGCACCACGACGGGACCGTGGTCAGCGGGGACCGCGCGACGGTCACCCTCGAGCTGCGCTTGGTCACCGCCCTCGTCGTCCGCGTCGAACACGTCGACGTCGAGCTGCGCCACGACGACGACTCGTGGTGGGTCCTGCCCGCGGATCGGGACGCCTCGACCGCGGCCGAGCAGCTGACCGTGGCCCCGTCCGCCAGCTGGCTGCAGGTCGGGCGCGCGGCGATCACCACCCGGCGAACCTCCAACGCCGACGTGCTGGACCGTCCCGAGCTGACGGTCCCGTCGGTTCGGCTGCTGCACGTCGAGGACCGGTGGGTGCTGGTCGGTGAGGTCGCCAACGTCGACGTCGACCCGGCATCGGTCGTGCTGACCGCGCAGCTGACGGCAGAGGACGGCGCGCTGCTCGTGGAGTGGAACGGCGGCCAGGCGTCGCCCCGGACCCTGCTGCCGGGCGAGTCCGCCCCGTTCCGCATCGACGTGGAGGGTGTGGCCGGTCGGGCCGCCGCCGAGGCGCTCACCGCGCCCGACTTCGACCCCGAGGGATGGACCCCACCGAGCCTGGACGCGTCGGAGGTGGTCGTCGGTGCCGACCTGTACGCCCGCGCGGTCGTGACCACCCGGGGCCTGGATCGGGTCCTGTCCCCGGTCGGCATCACCGCCGAGGTCGGCCCCGATGGCAGGGTCGTGGTCGCAGGGCTGGTCCACAACATCGGCCAGCAGGAGGCCGCGGTGCCCCAGGTCCTCGTGGCCGCCCTCGACGATGACGGTGGCGTGCTGTGGACGGAGATGGCCTACCTCGAGCAGGCCGTGCGCCCCCAGCTCGACCAGCCGTTCGAGATCGTGCTGCCCGACCTGTCCGGGGCCGAGGTGCTCCCGACGCCCCGTCGCTTCGGCAACGGGTTGCCCGCCGACGTCGACGCGTCGATGCCCGCCGGGCTGCTCCGGGACGCAGCCGTACCCGTTGCCGGTGCCGGCCCGGTGGCAGCCGTCGCCGTGGTCGCCCGGGCGATGGTGCGGTCGTGAGCCGCCTGCGGACCACGCGACGCCGGACCGTCGCGATCGCCCTCGCGTTGGCCATCGGCGTCCCCGTCCTCCTGGGTGCCGCGGACCGCCTGCGTGGGCCCGGGGATGCGCCGGTCGACGCCGTCGTCCGCACGGCCACGGTGCAGCTGGTGCTGCCCGCGACGCTGGTCGCAGGGGACACCCACGACGTGGCCGTGACCGCCGACGTGGAGGGTGAGGTACCCATGGTGGTCGCCACCTCCGCCGGGTCCTCGCTGGTCCTCGTCGACGTGGACGCCGGACACGGGACCCTGCGGCTGGGCCCACCGCTGACCGAGGCGGCCGGCACCCTGACCGTCGACGTCCTCGGCGACCGTCCCCTCCGTCGACGCACCGAGGTCGTTCCCGGTCCCCCCGTCGGCCTCGTCGAACCGTTGGTCGGCCCTCGCTCCATCGTCGTCGAGCAGCAGCGCACGATGGTCGTCGCGGTGCCGCTGGACCGGTACGGCAACGCCGTCCCGGCCGACACACCGGTCGCCATCGCCGTCGAACGACCGGATGGTCGCGTCCAGCGCTGGACCGAGCCGACCGACGGCATGCTCGCCTGGTCGTGGGTGCCGGCGGGGACCGTGGCCGGCAGCGCACGGATCTCCGTCGCCGCCGAGGAGGCCACCGGTCCCGACGTGCGGTACCGGGAGGTCCCCGACGTCCCCGTCGAGGTCGTGGTGTCCGCGGACCGGTCGACCGCACAGGTCGACGGCACCAGGACGGTGGTCGTCGAGACGGGGCTGCTGGAGGACCGGCACGGCAACGTGCTGACCGACGGCGTGTCCGCACGGGTCACCGTCGACAGCGCGACAGGGAGGTCGGTCCTGGACGCCGCGGTCGTCGGGGGGCGTGTCCGCCTGCCCATCCCCGTCGAGGGGGTCGGTGCGCTGTCCGTCGTGGTCAGCGTGCAGGGCGTGGACTCCGCACCGCTGGCGCTGGACGCCACGGACGCCGCGGTCCGGTTGCCGGTGGTCCGCACCGACGACACCGTCGTCGTGGGCCCGGTCCTGGATGCCCTTGGAGCCCGCCTGCCCGACGGGACCGACGTCGTCGTCGAGCTGGACACCGGTGCATCGATCGATGCGCAGCTGATCGGCGGGGTCGCCATCGTTGCCCTGCCTGCCGGTGCCGACGGCGTGGCCGTGACCGTCTCGGGGACGACGGTGACACCGTGACGTCCGCCCGGACCGCCAAGCGCCTGATCGGGGTGGTCGTCATCGCCGTCCTGCTGGCGGGGACCGTCGCCGGGGTGCGACGGCTCGGCGAGGTGTGGCGGACGACCCTGACCGGGTCGACCCCCGCCGACGTGTTCACGCCCACCGACCTGGTCCCCGTCAACGGGTCCGAGGACCCCTCCTGGCGTGCCGACGGCATGCTCGGACGACCCCTCGACCCCGCGACCCGCGCGGCGATCGGCACCGCATGGGTCGAGTCGTGGATCCGCCTCGACGCCGCCATGCGCACCACCGACACCGCCGACCTGCGTACCTCCTGGTCGGGATCCGCGCTGGACCAGGTCACCGGGATGGTCGACGACGTCCCCAGCGGGATGTCGGTCACCGGCCACGACCTCGAGGTCGTGGTCCTCTCCGCCGACGGCAGCGTCGCCGAGGTCGTCGCCCACGACCTCCGGGTGCGCAGGTGGCACACCGTCGACGGCCAGCACCACGAGGTCGCCTCGGTGGAGGGCTGGCGAGCCGTCATGCGCCTGCTCGACGGACGCTGGCGGGTGGACGTCATCCGCAGGGACGCCGTCACCCCCTAGGATCATCGACGTGGCAGGCAGCACCATCGTCGTCATCGAGGACGCGCCCGAGATGCGCATCCTCGTCACCGAGACCCTGAAGGCCGACGGGTTCGACGTCGTGGCGTGTCCAGACGCGACCAGCGGCCTGGAGGCGGTCGCCATCCACGATCCCGCCGTGGTCGTGCTCGACCTGGTCCTGCCCGACATGGACGGCCTCGAGGTCTGCCGACGGATCCGTGACACCCGCGACAACGTGTTCGTGCTGATGCTGACGGGCAAGTCCGACGACGTCGATGCGGTGATCGGCCTGTCGGTGGGCGCCGACGACTACATGGCCAAGCCGTTCTCCCCCCGCCTGCTGGTGGCCCGGATCAGGGCCCTCCTGCGCCGGGGAGACCGGGGCGCCACCCCCGAACCGGCCGGCGACGACGTGCGAACCCTCGGGCGGCTCGTCATCGACGACGCCGCCCGCGAGGTCCGGCTCGACGGGACCCTCGTCGACCTGACCCGCATCGAGTACGACCTGCTCAAGGTCCTGTCGTCCCGTCCCCGCCAGGTGTTCACCCGCGCCACGCTGCTGGAGCGGGTGTGGGGGTCGGAGTGGGCGGCCGACCAGCACCTGCTCGACGTCCACGTCTCCAAGCTGCGACGCAAGCTCGGCGACAGCCCACAGGTGCGGGGCATGATCCACACCGTCCGAGGCGTGGGCTATCGCTTCGACGTCCCGGCCGACGACAGGTCCTGAACGGGGCGGTTGAGGGGGTCCGCGGGACCTCTTGAGGAAGCCGTGAGGTAGCCCCCAGCCAGGGGTGACGAAGCCCCTCCACAGTCATGTCAACACCATGACTACGGAGGTCACCCGATGAACACCACCACCCACACCCGGCTGCGCCTGAGCGGTCGCCTCGACATCCACCGCCTCGGCGACGTGCGCCGGCAGCTTCGCGATGCGACGGGTGACGTCGCGCTGGACCTGACCGACACCGTCTTCATCGACACGGCTGTCCTGTCCGCCATCGACGGCGATGCGGCCACCCGTCGGCGGCAGGGCCACGCGTCCACCATCGTCGACGGTCGCGGCACCGCATCGGTCATCCTCGACCTGGCCCGCCGCGCCGGTGTCATCACCGGTTCCTTCGCCACCGTCGGGGTGGCCGCATGAGCGCCTCGGTCCTGGTCGCGGCCACCGTGGACCTGCACGGTCGACCCGACGCCGTGGACACCCTCTGGCTGCGCAACGTCCTCGGGATCCGCATCGCCCGTGGCGACGCGGTCACCGTGGACGTGTCCGATGTCGTCGAGATGGACCTCGCGCTGCTGTCGGCCCTCGTCGTCAGCGCCGCCCGCGCCCGTCGCAGCGGGGTCGAGTTCCGCGTCCGTGGACCGTTCTCCCCCGCCGTCCAGCAGCTGCTCGACGACACCCGCATGGGCCCGGTCCTCGGCATCGACGGGAACGTCCGGTGACCACCCTGGCCGTCCGGCAGCGGCCGGATGCGCGTGCCGCGCGGGTCCGGCCCGAGATCGTGCTGCTCGCAAGCGGCGCCCTCGTGCACCTCGGCAACCTCGGCGGCGCCATCGTCAACGGGCGGCTGCTCGGTCCCGCCGCCTTCGCCGACCTGGGCGTCGTCACGGCGCTGCTGCTGCTGGTCGTGATGGCCATCGACGGCCTGCAGCTGACCGCGGCGTCGGTCGTGGCCGACGCCCCCCACCGGGCCGAGCAGGTGGGTGCGGAGCTGCGGCGCGTCGTCCTGCCCGTCGGCGGCGCGGCGGGGCTCCTGCTCGTCCTGACGGCTCCCCTCCTCGCCCGCACGTTCCGGATGGCCTCGCCCGCCCCGCTGGTCGCCTTCGCCGTGGTGCTGCCGCTGGGACTGCTGCTGGGCGTCCGTCGTGGCGTGGCGCAGGGCCGCCTCGGCTTCGTCGAGCTGGCGTCGTCCAACCTGCTGGAGATGGCGGTCAGGCTGGGCGCCGCCGTCGTGCTCGTCGTCGTCGGCACGGGGGTGGTGGGTGCCACGATCGCCATCCCGCTCGGCATGGCCGCCGCGCTCCTCCCCCTGTCCGGCCGTCGGGGGCCGCGACCCACGCCCGCGGAAGCCGGTGCACCCGCGCGTCCCCTGGGTCCGACCGCGACCGCAGCGGGGATGGCCCTGCTGGCGCAGGTCGTCGTGACCCAGGCCGACACCCTCGCCGTTCGGACCGTCCTGGAGCCCACGGAGGCCGGCCTGTACGTCGCGGTCGCCATGATCGGCCGGGCGGCGTTCTTCGCCTGCACGACGGTGATGGAGGTGGCGCTGCCCCACCTCGCCGGCGCGGGACGCCTCGGCTGGCGACGCACCGCTGGCCTGACCGTCGCCGCCACCGCGGGCCTCGGGATGCTCGCCGTCGCCGTCAGCGCCGCCGCCCCACGGCTGCTGCTGGGCCTGCCGTTCGGATCGGCCTATGCGTCCGCCGAACCGCTGCTGTGGCGCTACGCCGCCGCCAGCAGCCTCTGCGCCATCGGCTGGGTCGCCGTCACCACCCGCGTCGCCCGCGGCATGGCCCACCCGGCCACCGTCATGGCCATCGCCGCGGTCGTGCAGACCGTTGCCGTCCTCGTGGCTGCCCGCTCGGGGCTGGCCGCGGCCGTCGACGTCCAGGTCGTGGTGATGGCCGCATTCGCCTCCGTCGAGCTGTTCCGCCTCTTCCGTCCGTCAGCAACACCCCAGGAGATCACCGCATGACCCCTGTCCTGTCCACGTTCGAGCGCTGGGCCGTCGAGGCCGTCACGCGCCCGTCCCTCACCGTCGTCATCCCGGCCTACAACGAGTTCGGCAGGATCGTGCCCACGATCGCCACGGTCGCCGCCCACATCTCCTCCTCCTACGGCACCGACTGGGAGCTGATCGTCGCCGACGACGGCTCGACCGACGGCACCGCAGAGGTCGTGCACCGCCTCGGCCTGGTCAACGTGCGGGTGCTGTCCAGCGACGTCAACGTCGGGAAGGGCGACGCGGTCCGGCGAGGCCTCCGCGCGGCCCGCGGGCTGCACGTGCTGTTCGCCGACGCCGACCAGTCCACCCCGGTCGAGCAGTTCGGCACGCTGCTGTGCCGCACGCTGGAGGGTGCCGACATCGTCATCGCCCCGCGGGCGGTCGACGGCGCGACCGCCGAGGGACGCACGCTGGTCCGTCGGCTCGTCAGCGGCATCGGCCGTGCCGTCGTCCGGCGGGGCCTGGGGCTCCGCTTCGCCGATACCCAGTGCGGGTTCAAGCTGTACACCGCCCGCGCGGCCCGGTTGGTCGCCGAGCAGCAGGTCGAGACGGGCTTCGCCTTCGACCTCGAGCAGCTGTTCCTGGCCGAACGGCTGGGGCTCGTCGTCGAGGAGGTGGGGGTCGAGTGGATCGACGCGCCAGGATCGAAGGTCCGGGCCGGCCGCGAGACGTTGCGGTTCCTGGCCGCCATCCTTCGCATCCGCGTGCGTGCCCTCGTGGGGGTGTACCGCCGTGGCTGAGACCCGACGCATCGGGGTGGTCACCACCCACCCGCCGGGGACGGGGACCCTCAACGAGTACGGCCTGCACCTGGTCGCGGCGCTGGCCGCCGCCGACGACGTCGAGGAGGTCGTGGTGTTCGTCGACGACCTGCCGGAAGGTGCCGTCGCCCCGACGATCGACGGCGTGCGGTTCGTGGCGTCGTGGCGGTTCAACGACGTCCGGTCGCTGCCGAGGCTGGTGAGGGCGATCCGGCGCGAGCGACTCGACAGCGTCCTGTGGAGCCTGCAGTTCGCGAGCTTCGGCGACCGACGCATCCCGGCGGCCCTGGGCCTGCTGGCCCCATTCGCCAGCCGGCTCGTCGGCGCACGCAACATCGTGCTGATGCACCACCTGATGGAGACCGTCGACCTTGGCGGGGCCGGGTTCGACACCCATCCCGTGGTCGAGCGGATCACCCGTGCCGTCGGCTGGGTCGTGACCCGGCTACTGCTGGCGGGCGGACGGGTCGTGGTCACCATGCCCCAGTACCTGCGGATCCTTCGTCGCCGCTACCGCGCCCGCAACATCGCCGTGGTGCCCCACGGCACGTTCGACGTCCCGGCGTGTGACGCATCGAGCCCCGCCGGGCCGCTGCAGCTGCTGGCGTTCGGGAAGTTCGGCACCTACAAGCGGGTCGAGCCCCTCCTCGACGCCGCACGACGGCTGCGAGCCGAGGACGGGCTGGACGTCCGGGTCGTCGTCGCCGGTACCGACAGTCCGAACGCCGCCGGCTACCTGGCACGGATGGCCGAGCGGTACCCGGAGGCGACCTTCACCGGCTACGTCGCCGAGGAGGACGTCGCCGACGTCTTCCGCTCCGCCGCCGTCGCGGTCTTCCCCTACACCCACACCACCGGCAGCTCCGGTGTCGTCCACCAGGCCGGCAGCTACGCCCGTCCGCTGGTGATGCCCGACATCGGCGACTTCCGCCGGCTGGTGGAGGCCGAGGGCTACCGCGGCGAGTGGTTCGACCCGACCGATCCGACCACCCTCGACGACGCCCTTCGCCGCCTGCTGGTCGACCCCGAGCGGCGGCGAGCGCAGGGCGAGCACAACCACGCGGTGGCGGCGGGACTGCCGATGGCCGACATCGCCGAGTGGTACCTGGCACACGACACCACGGGTGCCGTTCCACGGGCTGGATTGCGCCGGTGATCCAACGTCCCCTGCGTCCCAGTGACGTCGCGGCGGCCCTCGTGGTTCGCAACGCCGTCGAGGAGGCCGACGCCCTCCCCCTCCGTACCCCCATCGACGAGCTCGAGGAGGAGGGGCCGGGGGATCGCCAAGGCCATGATCGACCGGACGCTCACCGCGTCGGCGGCGCGGGGCCTGTCACACACCACCCTCGGGGTCGACACGGCCGACCCGACCGGAGCCCACGCGCTGTACACCGGGCTCGGCTTCGTACGGACCGCACGCAACGTCGGCTGGGCCAAGCCCGTGGATGCCGATCGTGGTAGGACGGATCCATGACCGACAACACCTACAAGATCACCGAGCTGGTCGGCACCTCCACGGAGAGCGTGTCGACCGCGATCAGCAACGGCGTGGCCAAGGCCAAGGAGTCCGTCCGGAACCTCGACTGGTTCGAGGTCACCGAGATCCGGGGCCACATCGACGAGGGCGACGTCGCCCACTACCAGGTGACCATGAAGATCGGCTTCCGGCTCGAGTAGCCAGGAGCCGACAGCAACTGGCTAGACGTTGAACCCCATGGCGCGAAGCTCTTCCTTCGCGTCGGGGTCGATCATGTCCGTGGTCCACGGCGGGGAGAACACGAACTCCACCTCGGCGTCGTCGATGCCCGGCAGCCGGGTCAGGACGAGCGTGGCCTGCTGGTGGATCAGCTCCGTCAGCGGGCACCCCATCGAGGTCAGGGTCATCCGCATGTGGGCGGTGTTGTCGTTGACGACGATCTCGTAGACCAGGCCGAGGTCGACGACGTTCAGGCCGATCTCGGGGTCGAGCACGGCCTTCATGGCCTCGCGGCAGGCGGCCGGGGTGGCGACGCCGTTCTCGTCGACCTCGGCGTCGGAGAACGGGTTCTCGCTGCCGTCCTGGCGCGCCTCGAAGGCCTCGTCGGTGTCCTCGGTGGGCCAGCCGGTGATGGGGTCAGTCGTTGACATGTGATCAGTCCTACTGCGCTCGCGCGCTACTCGTGTTCGACGCGGTGTTCGCTCTGGCCACGCTGGTGGGTCTCGATGGCGTCCTTGAGGGCCATCCACCCCAGCAGGGCGCACTTGACGCGGACGGGGAACTTGGCGACACCCTGGAAGGCGACACCGTCCAACAGGTCGTCCTCCCGCTTCATTCCCTCGCCGTGCATCATCAACCGGAAGACCTCGGCGAGGTCCAGGGCGTCACCGAGCTCGCGACCGGTGACGGCCTCGGTCATGGCCGAGGCGCTGGACATCGAGATGGAGCAGCCGTCCCCGTCGTAGGCGACGGCCTCGACGGTGTCCGCGCCGTTCTCGCCCGGGCCGACCCGCAGGCGCAGGTCCATCTCGTCGCCGCAGAGCGGGTTGGAGTGGTGGACGAGCACGTCGTGCGGCTCGAGCTCGGGAGCCCGGTTCCTCGGCTTCTTGTAGTGCTCGAGGATGATTTCCTTGTAGAGGTCTTCGAGTGACATGTGGGGGCCTGCCTAGCTGAAGAAGTCCTGCGCCGCGCGGATGGCGTCGCAGAGCACGGCGATCTCGTCGGTCGTGTTGTACAGGTAGAACGACGCCCGGGTGGTGGAGTTGGACCCCAGCGCACGGATGAGCGGCTTGGCGCAGTGGTGGCCGGTGCGCACGGCCACGCCCTCGCGGTCCAGGATCGTGCCGATGTCGTGGGGGTGCAGCCCGTCGACGGTGAAGCTGAGCGCCGCACCGCGGACCTTGGGGTCCGACGGACCGTGCACGGTGACACCCTCGACGTCGGCGAGGGCGGGAAGCGCCTGCTCGAGGATCGCGATCTCGTGCGCCCGGACGGCGTCCATGCCCAGCGCGGTCAGGTAGTCCACGCCGGCGCCGAGGCCAACGGCCTGCTCGATCATCGGCGTACCGGCCTCGAACCGGAACGGGATCTCGTTGAACGTCGCCTCGTAGAGCTGGACGTCGAGGATCATGTCACCACCACCGAGGAAGGGCGGCATGGTCTCCATGACCTCCGGCTTGCCCGCGAGGACACCGATGCCCGAGGGGCCGAGCATCTTGTGCCCGGAGAACGCCAGGAAGTCGGCGTTCAGCTCGGCCAGCGACGTCGGCAGGTGCGGCACCGACTGGGCACCATCGACCACGACGACGACGTCGGGGTTGGCCCGACGGGCGGCCTCGGCCATGTCGGCGACCGGGTTGATCGTCCCCACGACGTTGGACATCGCCGAGACGGCCAGCAGCTTGACGCGGCCGGTCCGGATGATCTCGTTGAACGCGTCGAGGTCGAGCTCGCCGTCGGGGCGGATCGGCACGGCGGCCAG
Source organism: Euzebya rosea (assembly GCF_003073135.1). Taxonomy (NCBI): domain Bacteria; kingdom Bacillati; phylum Actinomycetota; class Nitriliruptoria; order Euzebyales; family Euzebyaceae; genus Euzebya; species Euzebya rosea. The sequence goes on along the minus strand of NZ_PGDQ01000003.1, from coordinate 313,495 downwards.
CTCGCACCCGATGTCGGGCTGCACGAGCTGCCACGGCACCATGTTCGCGTGGTGCTCCATCTCGGTGTACAGCAGGATGTCACCGGGACCGAGGTGGGTTCGTGCATAGCTGTGCGCGACGAGGTTGAGCGCCTCGGTGCCGTTCTTGGTGAACACCGTGCCGCGTTCCTCGGCGCCGACGAACCGGGCGACCTTGCGGCGCGCCTCGTCGTAGAGGTCCGACGCCTCGACCGACAGGGTGTGCACGCCACGGTGCACGTTGGCGGTGTGGGTGGTGTACATCGACACCACCGCGTCGATCATCTGCTGCGGCTTCAGCGACGTGGCCGCCGAGTCGAGGTACACCAGCGGCTTGTCGTGGACGGTGCGGCGCAGCACCGGGAAGTCCTTGCGGACCTCCATGACATCGAACGTCACTCGTGCACCTCCTCCTCTGCGGTCAATGGTATGGATTCCGTCCACCGGGTCGACGGTGGAAACGGTCCCCGGTCGGGTCGCATGGACCCGCCCGGCGTCGGCTAGCCCTCGAACTGCTCGTAGCCCTCGGCCTCGAGCATCTCGGCGAGGTCCGCACCGCCGGTCTTGACGATGCGACCGCCGGCCATCACGTGGACGTGGTCCGGCGTGATGTAGTTCAGGATGCGGGTGTAGTGCGTGATCAGCAGGACACCGAGGTCCGGACCGCGCAGCTTGTTGACGCCCTCGGACACGATGCGCAGGGCGTCGACGTCCAGGCCGGAGTCGGTCTCGTCGAGGACGGCGATGCGCGGCTTGAGCATGGCCATCTGCAGGATCTCGAAGCGCTTCTTCTCACCACCGGAGAAGCCCTCGTTGACGTTGCGCTCGAGGAACTTGCCGTCCATCTTCAGGTCCGCCATGTGCTCGCGGAGCTGGGTCATGAACTGGCGGACCGGCAGGTCCTCCTCGCTGACGGCGTTGACGGCCGTGCGCATGAAGTTGGTGAGGCTGACCCCGGGGATCTCCGTGGGGTACTGCATGGCCAGGAACAGGCCGGCAGCGGCCCGCTCGTTGGGGGCCATCTCGGTGACGTCCTCGCCGTCGAAGCGGATGGCGCCAGCGGTGACCTCGTAGGCGGGGTGGCCGGCGATGGCGTAGGCGAGGGTGGACTTGCCCGAGCCGTTGGGGCCCATGAGGGCGTGGGTCTCGCCCTGGGCGACGGTCAGGTCAAGGCCGGTGAGGATCTCCTTGCCCTCGACCTCGACCTTGAGGCCCTCGATCTCGATACGTGCACTCATGTGGGGTGTCTCCTGGGAACTAGAAGCTGGAAGGGGTGGCGTCATTGGTGGGGGTGCTGGCGTCGACGAGGACCTCGCCGTCCCGCACCTGCACCGCGTAGGTCGGGACGGGCTTGACGGCCGGCAGCGCGTCCGGCTTGCCCGAGTCGAGGTCGAAGCTGGAGCCGTGCAGGCCGCATTCGATGTGGTTGTCGTCGACCCAGCCCTCGTGCAGCTCGTAGAACGCGTGGCTGCAGATGTTGTGGACGGCCTTGACGGTGTCGGTGTCGGTGCGGACCAGGCAGATGGGCTCGCCGCCGAGCTCGACCTGCATGGCCGAGCCGACCTTCAGCTCGTCGAGGTCGATCGCCTTCTCGAAGGCCATCAGGCGTTCGCCTCCGCAGCGGTCGACTCGGCTGCCCAGTGGCGGGCCGCAGCGTCGCGGCGGGGGTCCATCAGCGTGGCCGGGGCCTGCCGGACGGCCGTCTCGATGTCGGCGAGCACCGTGTCGGCGACGCCCGGGGCGTCGATGCGCTCCAGGACCTCGGCGAAGAAGGCGAAGACCAGCATGCGGGCGGCCTCGTCGCGGGAGATGCCGCGCGACTGCAGGTACCACAGCTGCACCTCGTCGACCTGGCCGACCGAGGAGTGGTGCCCGCAGGCGGCCACGTCGGCGGTCTCGATCTCGAGGAACGGCAGCGTGTCGGCCTTTGCGCCGGGCGACAGGATCAGGTTGCGGTTGGTCTCGTCGCTGACGGTCTGCTTGGCGTCCGGGGCGATCCGGATGTTGCCGTACCAGGTGGCGTGGCCGTCGTCGGACAGCGCGCCCTTGTGCACGTAGTCCGACGTGGAGTGGTCGGCGTCGTGGAAGATCAGCGAGCGGTGCTCGAACTTCTCCTTGCCGGTCGGGAAGTACACGCCCAGCATCTCGGCGTTGGAGCCCTTGCCGTCCAGCCAGACGTCGGGACGCACGTAGACGGTGTTGCCGCCCAGCGTGATCTCCGACTGCTGGTAGGTGGCGTCGCGGCCGACGCGCCCACGGTGGGTGGTGACGTGGCTGACGTGGTCGCCCCAGTCCTGGGCGGTGACCACGTTGAGGGTGGCCCCGTCACCGATCACGGACTCCACGACGTTGATCACGGTCGCCTCGGCGTCACCGGACTGGTCCAGCAGGACCGTGGCCTTGCTGTGGCGTTCGGCGACGAGCAGGACCCACTGGACGTGGGTGCCGTCGGCGGCCGCCTGCACGGTGATGGCCAGCGGCGCCTCGATCTCGACCTCGGCGGGCACGTAGACGAACGCACCGGTCGTCCAGGCGCTCGCGGCGAAGGCCGCGTACACCTCGTCGTTGCCCACGGCCGTCCCCAGGTGGCGCTGGACCAGCTCGGGGTGCTCGGCGGCGGCGGTGGCCAGGTCGGCCACGATGACGCCCTCGGGCAGGGCGGTCGCCTCGACGCCGGCGAAGCCGCCGTCGACGATGCGAACACGGGCGGCGGTCTCGTCGGAGGACACGGTGATGCCGGCGTCGCGCGGGGCAACACCTGCGGTGGCCTCGGTCAGGACGGGACGGTCCAGCGGGATGCGACGCGGGTTGGTGAAGCGCCAGTCCTCGTCGCGCACCTGCGGCCACTGCAGGTCACTGAACGCCTTGAACGCCGCCTGGCGGTGGTCACGAAGCCAGGTGGGGTCGTCGGCGCCGGCGCTGATGGCCAGGACGTCGGTTTCGGTGAGGGCCTTGGGGGTGGGGGCTGTGGACACGGTGAGGTAGACCTACTTGCTCGTGGGGGAACGCGGGGAGGGCGGGTGGCCGGGGGTTACCCGACCGACCCCTCCATGTTCAGCTGGATCAGGCGGTTCAGCTCGACGGAGTACTCCATCGGCAGCTCCTTGGAGATGGGCTCGATGAAGCCACGGACGATCATCGCCATGGCCTCGCTCTCCTCGATCCCGCGGGACTGCAGGTAGAACAGCTGGTCCTCACCGATCTTGGAGACGCTGGCCTCGTGGCCGATCTGGGCGTCGTCCTCGGCGATGTTCATGTACGGGTAGGTGTCGGAGCGGGCGTGCTCGTCGAGCAGCAGCGCGTCGCAGACGACGCTGGACTTCACGCGCTCGGCACCCTCGTGGATCTCGACGAGCCCACGGTAGGAGGTGCGCCCCTCCCCCTGCGCCACCGACTTGGAGACGATGGAGGACGAGGTGTCGGGGGCGTGGTGGACCATCTTGGCGCCGGCGTCCTGGTGCTGGCCGTCGCCGGCCCATGCCACCGAGAGCACCTCACCGCGGGCACCGCGGCCCATCAGCCACACGGCCGGGTACTTCATGGTGACCTTGGAACCGATGTTGCCGTCGATCCACTCCATGGTGGCGTCCTCGTAGGCCGCCGCACGCTTGGTCACCAGGTTGTAGACGTTGTTGGACCAGTTCTGGATCGTCGTGTAGCGGACGCGGGCGCCCGGCTTGACGATGATCTCCACGACCGCGGAGTGCAGGGAGTCCGAGGAGTAGATCGGCGCGGTGCAGCCCTCGACGTAGTGCACGTAGGAGCCGGGCTCGGCGATGATCAGCGTCCGCTCGAACTGGCCCATGTTCTGCTGGTTGATGCGGAAGTAGGCCTGCAGCGGGATGTCGACCTTGACGCCCTCGGGGATCCAGATGAAGGACCCGCCGGACCACACGGCCGTGTTCAGCGCGGAGAACTTGTTGTCGTTGATCGGGATCACCTTGGTGAAGTGCTCCCGGACCAGGTCCTCGTGCTCGCGCAGCGCCGAGTCGGTGTCGAGGAACAGCACGCCCTGCTCCTCGAGGTCCTCGCGGACCTTGTGGTAGACGACCTCGGACTCGTACTGGGCAGCCACACCGGCGATCAGCCGCTGCTTCTCGGCCTCCGGGATGCCCAGGCGGTCGTAGGTGTTCTTGATGTCGTCGGGAAGGTCGTCCCACGAGTTCGCCTGCTTCTCCGTGGAGCGCACGAAGTAGTAGATGTCCTCGAAGTCGATCCCCGACAGGTCCGAACCCCAGCTGGGCATCGGGCGCTCGCGGAAGTGCTTCAGGCCCTTGAGGCGCATGTCGAGCATCCACTGCGGCTCGTCCTTGAGCGCGGAGATCTCGCGAACGACCTCTTCGGAGAGGCCCTTCTTGATCGTGTTGACGGGCTTGGACTCGTCGGACCAGCCGTACTTGTAGCTCTTCGAGCCGTCCTCTTCGACGAGGTCCTCGGCGCGGACGTCCTGGGTGGGTGCTGCCATGTGCTCAGGCACTCCTGTCGGCATTGTCGGGGTCTTGGTGGGCTGTTCGGGTCTGGGCGGCGGGCGTGGACCCGTCGAGGTCGATGCGGCAGACGCAGGCGGTCGCGCCCTTGGCGATGGTCTCCCGGCGGGACACCTTCGTCCCGAGGACCCGGGTGAAGAGCGCAGCCTCGTGGGCGCAGATCTCGGGGTGCTCGGTGGCGATGCCCTCGATGGCGCAGTGGGACTGCAGCAGGACGAGGGTGCGCCCATTGTCGCCGTCCTCGACGCGAGCCGCGAATCCGTCGTCGGACAACGCCTCGGCCAGCAGCTTCGCGCGCTCGACGGGGTCGTCGACGTCGGTCAGCGCCTCGGCGTACCGGTCGGCCTGTGCGGCGTTGCGGGTCTTGAGGAACTCCGCCACCGCAGGTCGTCCGTAGGTGGCCTCGATGTGGTCCAGCAGCTGGTCGGCGAACTCCGCGGACCGGTCGGCGAACAGGCGCTTGCCCCTGGCGGTCAGTCGCCAGCGGTCGGCCGGACGCCCCATGCCACCGTCGTGGACGGGGGCGGAGTCGACGAGGTCGTCGGCCTCCATGGCCGTCAGGTGGCGCCGGACGGCAGCCGGCGAGATCTCGAGCCGTTCCGCGAGCTCGGGGGCCGTGGCCCCTCCCCGCTGCACGATCTCGAGAATGCGCGCACGGGTGTCGCCGAGCAGGTCGGCGAGGGACTGTGCGGGCCGCGTCGTCATGGACACTTAAGTCTATGAGAAGTTGCGAAAGTCGCAACGCGACCGAGCGGACGAGCGCCGCACTGCCCGTGGATCCCGGCCCTCACCGAGGGGGTGTGCGGGAGGACCGCGTCTGGGTAGGCTCACCCGACCGTGATCACCTTCGAGCACGTCGTCAAGCGCTATCCCGACGGGACGGTGGCCGTTGACGACCTTTCATTCGAGGTCCCGGAGGGCGAGATCCTCGTCCTCGTCGGACCATCCGGCTGCGGCAAGACGACGTCCATGCGGATGATCAACCGGATGATCGAGCCCACCTCGGGGGTGATCCGCGTCGACGGCCACGACGTGATGGCGACCGACCCGGCAGAGCTCCGTCGGGGCATCGGCTACGTCATCCAGCAGATCGGGCTGTTCCCCCACCGGAGCGTCGCCGACAACATCGGCACGGTCCCGCGGCTGCTCGGCTGGCAGCAGGACCGGACCGACGAGCGGGTGGAGGAGCTGGTCGAGGTCGTCGGCCTCCGGGCCGAGCTCGCACAGCGGTACCCCCATCAGCTGTCCGGCGGCCAACGCCAGCGCGTCGGCGTGGCCAGGGCGCTCGCCGCCGACCCGCCGGTGCTGCTGATGGACGAACCCTTCGGGGCGGTCGACCCGATCGTGCGCGGGAAGCTGCAGGAGGAGTTCCTGCGCCTGCAGGCAGAGGTCCGCAAGACCATCGTCTTCGTCACCCACGACATCGACGAGGCCATCGTCATGGGCGACCGCATCGCCATCCTGGCCGAGGGCGGTGTCCTCCAGCAGCTCGACACCCCGGTGGAGATCCTGGCCCGTCCCGCCAACGCCTTCGTGGAGGAGTTCCTCGGCGCCGAACGCGAGCTGCGGCGACTGGCCCTGATCCCCGTCAGCGAGGTCACCGCCGACCGCGGCCCCGTCGTCAGCCCCGGGACGGACACCGACGAGGCGGCACGGATCGCCACCGACGCCGGGACCGACTGGATCGCCATCGTCAACGACGATCGGTCGGTGGCCGGCTGGAGCTACGTCACCGACCTCAACGGCGTCGTCGCCGTCGCCGACGCACGACCCTTCGCGGCGACGGTCATGGCGGGCGACTCGCTTCGCACGGCCCTGGACGTCCTGGTCGCCTCCCCCAACGGGGTCGCGGTCCGCGTCGGCCCCTCCGGCAGCTACGAGGGCCTGGTCACCCGCGAGCTCGTCACCGAAGCGCTCCGCTAGCGTTCGACGCGATGACGCCCCTCCTCCTCGCCCAGAGCAGGCCATTCCCCGACTGGGAATGGATCCGCCGCAACGGCGACACGATCCTCGAGCAGGGCATCGAGCACGTCCAGCTGACCCTCATGGCGGTCACCATCGGCTTCCTCGTCGCGTTCCCGCTCGCCGTGCTGGCCTCGCGCCGACGCCGGCTGCAGACCCCGGTGCTGCAGGTGACCGGGATCCTGTTCACCATCCCGTCCCTGGCGTTGTTCGTCGGCCTGGTCCCCCTGACGGGCCTGTCCACGACCACGGCCCTCATCCCGCTGACGCTCTACACGCTGCTGATCCTCGTGCGGAACACCATCGCTGGCCTCGACAGCGTGCCGACGGAGGTCGTCGAGGCCGCCCGGGCGATGGGGTACCGCGAGTGGACGTTGCTGCGGTCCGTCGAGCTGCCGCTTGCGCTCCCCGTGATCATCGCGGGCGTGCGCATCGCCACGGTGACCACCATCGGCCTGGTCGTCGTCACGGCCGTCATCGGCCAGGGCGGGTGGGGCCAGATGATGTACAGCGACGGCTTCCAGCGGCAGAACCTGACCCCGACCCTCCTGGGGTTCCTGCTGAGCGTGACCCTGGCGATCGTGCTGGACCTCGCGCTGGTCGGCCTCGAACGCCGCCTCTCCCCCTGGGCGAAGTCGCGATGAGCCCGGCGATCGTCCTGGCCCAGGCGGCCGAGCAGTCCCTGACCGACGAGGTCCTCGCATGGCTTCGTGGAGAGGACTTCCGGTCCGTCGACGGGGTCCCGCAGCTGATCGGCGACCACCTGGCCCTCAGCGCCGCGGCCCTGGGCCTCGCCTGCGCCATCGCCATCCCGCTGGCGTTGTACCTGGCCCATGGCCATCGTGCGCCGGTCCTGTCGATCAACGCCGCCAACGCCTTCCGGGCCATCCCGGCCTTCGGGCTGCTGCTGGTCGCCTTCCAGCTCGGCGGGTTCTCGCTGCCGCTCCTGGTCGTCGTCTTCGCGCTCGTCGGTATCGCACCGATCTTCGCCAACGCCTACATCGGCGTGCGGCAGGTCGACCCCGAGATCGTCGACGCGGCGGTCGGCATGGGCCTGACCGGCCGGCAGGTGCTGATGGACGTCGAGCTGCCCCTGGCCTCGCCCGTCCTCATGGCCGGCGTGCGGACCGCCGCGGTCAACATCGTGGCCACCGTGACGCTGGCGGCGGTGGTCGGCTTCGGCGGCCTGGGCTTCCCGATCATCGCGGGGCTGAGCCGCGGTCTGCAGTTCTCCGCCTCGGCCCGGACGCTCGCCATCGGCGGCGCCCTGCTGGTCGCACTGCTCTCCATCGGGACCGAGGCTGTGCTCGGGCTCCTGCAGGCCCGCATCGTGCCCGAGGGGCTTCGCCTGCGCGACGCCGCCCGTGAGGCGCGTGCCGACGCCCTCAGCGAACCGACCCTCCAGCCCGAACCCTCCCCCTAGCCGTACTGACCCGAAGGAAGACCCTGATGACCACCTCGTTCACCCGCAGCCGCATGGCGGTGTTCCTGCTGATGCTGGTGCTGGCCCTCGTGGCCAGCGCCTGCTCCTCCGACGACGACGGCGCCGAGGACGCCGCCGACGACGCCGAGGAGGCGACCGACGGCACGACCGACGAAGGTGCCGACACCCCCGAGGAGCTCGGTGACATCACCGTGGGCTCCACCAACTTCGACGAGCAGGAGCTCGTGGCCGAGATGTACGCCCTGGCCCTGGAGGACGCCGGGTACACCGTCGAGCGCCGCTACCAGCTGGGGTCACGCGAGGTCGTGCTGCCCGCGCTGACCTCCGGCGAGATCGACGTGTACCCCGAGTACGTGGGGACGGCGCTGGAGTTCCTCAACGAGGGTGCTGGCGAGGCCACCGGCGACACCGAGGCCACCACCGAGCTGCTGCGCGAGCGCTTCGCCGAGCAGGGCGTCGACGTGCTGGAGCCCTCCGACGCCCAGGACAAGAACGGCCTGGTCGTCCGGCAGGAGACCGCCGACGAGTACGGCCTGTCCACCGTCAGCGACCTGGCCGACGTCGCCGGCGACCTGACCCTCGGGGGCCCGCCGGAGTGCCCGGAGCGTCCGCTGTGCATCCCGGGCTACGAGTCGACCTACGGCGTGACCTTCGGGGACTTCCGCTCGCTCGACGCCGGCGGTCCGGTCACCATCGAGGCCCTGTCCGCGGGCGAGATCGACGTGGCGCTGCTGTTCACCACCGACGGGGTCATCGCGGCCAACGACTGGGTGCTGCTCGACGACGACCAGGACCTGCAGCCGGCCGAGAACATCGTCCCGGTCATCCGCACCGACGCCAACACCGACGCCGCGACCGAGGCGCTGAACGCCGTGTCGGCGGTCCTGACCACCGAGAACGTGACGGAGATGATCCGGCAGCTTCGCGTCGACCTGGCCGACCCGGCCGAGGTCGCCGAGACCTTCCTCACCGACCAGGGCGTGCTGGGCTAGCGCCCTCGCCCCCACACCTGACGAACCCCGCCTGTCCTCAGGCGGGGTTCGACGTTTCCGGCGGCCCGGCGCCGAAGCCGTGCTCGAGCTGCAGCAGCAGCTCGGCACGTTCGAGCTCCTTGACCCGCAGCGCCCGACGTTCGCTGACCTCCAGGCCCGTCAGGTCGGCGACCAGGTTCGCGAGCTCGTCGACGTCGAAGGGTTTGGTGACGTACCCGTCTGCCCCCGCCCTGAAGGCGTTGACGATGTCGACCTCGCGCCCCCGGGCGGTCAGCATGACCACCGGCGGGTCGTCGCCGTGCTGTCGCAGGGCGTGCAGCACCGCGAACCCGTCCAGGCCCGGCATCATGATGTCGAGCAGGACGAGGTCGAAGGTGTCGTGCTGCGTTGCCTGCAACGCCTCGACACCGTTGGCGGCCTCGATGACCGCCATGGGTTGTCCGCTCGGTGGCGATCCCTCGAGCGCCACGCGGACGGTGAACCGCACGTTCGCGTCGTCGTCGACGACGAGCACCCTGACCACGGTTCAGTCCCCTCGTCGCAGAAGGCTCAGGTGGAGCGCTTCCGCTTGCGCACCTCGCCCTGGATCATGTCGGACTGGTGCATGAACTTCCGGAGGCGCTGGTTGAACTCCTTGTCGACCTTCGCCGTGGGGCGTGGCTTCGGTTCGTCGCTCCAGTCGGGTTCAGCACGCTTGATCGACAGGTCGATGCGGCCGTCCTCCTTGATGCCGACGACCTTCACCTCGACCTCCTGGCCCTCCGTGAGGTAGGCGTGGATGTTGTCGACGAAGTCACGGTGGACCTCGGAGATGTGGACCAAGCCAGTCGTTTCGGCGTCGATCTCGACGAACGCTCCGAAGTCCTGAAGCTTCACTACCTTGCCGGTGACGACGTCACCTACCTGTGCTGACACCATGCTCCTTCCGCTGACCTGCCCCCGGTCGGAGGCACGCTGCAGCTCGTTCGAGTACGTAGAGTTGGGCCGTATCCTAGCAGCCGCTTGCCGGGCCGAGTCATGGCCCACCCGGAGGTCCGTCACCACACATGCGCGCCGTCATCGCCCCGTCACCCGGAGGCGTCGAAGCCCTGGAGCTGGTCGAGCTCCCCGATCCCGAACCCGGTCCCGAGGACCTGCTGGTGGAGGTGGCCGCCACGGCGGTCAACCGCGCCGACATCCTGCAGCGTCGCGGCATGTACCCACCACCGCCCGGCGCCCCCGACACGCTGGGGCTCGAGCTCTCCGGCCGCGTCGTCGGGATGGGGGTGGCCGTCACCGGCTGGCGCGAGGGCGACGAGGTCTGCGCCGTCGTCGGGGGCGGCGGCTACGCCTCCATGGCCGTGGTGCCGGCCCGCACCGCCATGCCCCTCCCCCCGGGCCTTGACGTGGTGTCGGCCGCCGCGGTGCCCGAGGTGTACGCCACCGCCTACGACAACGTCTTCCTGCGGGCGGGCCTGACGGCCGGCGAGACGGTGCTGCTGCACGGCGGCTCGAGCGGCGTGGGCACGGCGGGGATCCTGCTGTCGACGCGTGCCGGCGCCGAGGTGGTCGTCACGGTGGGCACCGAGGACAAGTTGGAGGCCTGTCGGGAGCTCGGCGCGGACCTGGCGATCAACTACAGGGACGTGGACTCCTTCGCCGACGCCATCCGAGACGCACGCGACGGCCGGGGCGTCGACGTCGTGCTCGACATCATCGGCGGGCCCTACCTGGCCCAGAACCTGTCGGTTCTCGAGCCCGACGGCCGGATGGTGACCATCGGGCTGATGGGCGGCGCGAAGGCCGAGATCAACCTGGGCCTCGTGCTGTCCAAGCGGCTCAGCGTCATGGGGTCGACCCTTCGTGCCCGACCGGTGGACGCCAAGGCGGCGCTGGCCGATCGGCTCGTCACCGACGTGTGGCCGGGGTTCGCCGACGGCACCCTGCGCCCGATCATCCACTCACGCCACACCCTGTCCGACGTCGCCGCCGCCCACGAGGAGCTGGAGTCCAGCACCCACGTCGGCAAGATCCTCCTCGTCGTCGACTGACCCGGCAGGACCGGTCGCACCTGAACCAGAACGGCTCCCCGAGTGATCGGGGAGCCGTGCGTCGTTCAGGGCCGCAGGACGGGCCCGAAGGGGTCTACTTGTACCGGTAGGTGATCCGGCCGCGAGTCAGGTCGTAGGGGGACACCTCGACGGTGACCCGGTCGCCCGGGAGGATCCGGATGTAGTGCTTGCGCATCTTCCCGGAGATGTGTCCGAGGATGGAATGCCCGTTGTCCAGCTTCACGCGGAACATGGTGTTGGGGAGGGCTTCCTCGATGACGCCCTCCATCTCGAGCGCGTCTTCCTTGGTGTTGCCCGAGCGAGCCTCGCGCTTTGCGCGGGTCTCCTCGTCGATGTACCGCCTCGACTGTGAGGGGCGGCGGCCGCTGCGTCGCCTGGCCATGTGGTGAGTCGTGCTCCTTCTGATTTCGAGAACGCCGACCGGAATCGGCCGGCAACGTTGCACCCCAGCCTAGCAGCGGCCAGCCACCCACCCCTCCCCCGGGCGCAGGAACGGGTCGGGATCAGTCGATCCGGACCGCCACGACGACCAGCGCTGCGACCTCGGCGAACAGGCCGATCGTGTGCCATCCGCGCGGGTCGAGGGGACCGAAGCGCGCCATGGTCCACGCGCGGGTGATCCCACCGACCACGAAGGCGCCCGCCAGCGCCGCCACGCCCAGCGTCAGGTACCCGACCGCGTCCAGCGGGCCGTTCAGCCGCTCCGGACGGACGAGCGAGTGCAGGGGGATCGGCAGGGCCAGCAGGGCGAGCAGGACGAGGCCCAGGCCGAGCTTGGCCCGGGGGCTGGGTGGGGTGACGCCGACCATGTCGTCCCCGGCGCGCAGCAGGAGGGCCTGCACTCCCCTCGCCACGAGCGGGACGACCACGATCATCTCCGGGGCCAGGTTCACCCGCTGGATGAGGTTGGCCTCGACCACGACGACCAGCGCCACCGCCAGCGCCCCGACCCCCGCCATCGGCGGCGCACCGGGCACGGCAGGGGCGCCGCCCATCGCGTCGGCCAGGCCCACGAGCCCACGGAACCCGCGGCTGCCCGTCAGCGCGGCGCTGACCGCCACGACGAACGCCCCGGCGACGACCGGGCCGACCAGTCCGACCGTCAGCTGGTGGAACACGAACCACACCAGCCCGATGAGCATCCCGACCACGGGGGCCAGCAGCCACGACCGGTCGAGGTCGTCGCCGTCCCACTCGACGGGCAGGGCGGTGAACAGGGCGAGGACAGCGCGCATCGATCTGCATGATCGCCCACCGACCGGCGATGATGGCCATACCCGTGCATCCCCGTCTGTTCCTCGTGGCCCTGCAGCTGCTCACCCGGCTGCCCGTCGGCGACCCCCTGGAGGACGATCGCGACGTCGCCGACAGCGTGGCCTGGTACGCGGTCGTGGGCGCCCTGGTGGGCGGGCTGTCCGGCTTCGTGTGGTGGATGGCCGCGCTCGCCCTGCCGACCCGGGCTGCCGCGGTCCTGGCCGTCGTGGCCACCGTGATGCTGACCGGTGCGCTGCACGAGGACGGCCTCGCCGACACCGCCGACGGGTTGTTCGGCGGGCGCACGCCCGCTGACCGGCTGCGGATCATGAAGGACTCCGCGACCGGGGCCTACGGGGTGCTGGCGCTCGTCCTGGTCGTCCTGCTGCGCGTCAACCTGCTGGCCGCGCTCAGCCCGGTGGCGGGAGCGGCGGCGCTGGTGGTCGCCGGCAGCCTCAGCCGCGGCGCCACGGCCGTCGCGATGCTCAACGCCGTGCCCGCCCGCGGCGAGGGGTCGGGCGCGGTCCTGCTGGACCACCTCCGTGTCGCCCCCGCCCTCGCTGCCGGGGTGACCGCGGTGGCCGCGACCACGGCGTTCGCCGGCCTCGAGGCCATCCCGGTGGTGCTGGCAGCAGGGGCTGCGGCGTTCGCGGTCAGGGTCAGCGCCGTTCGGCGACTGGGCGGGCTGACCGGCGACATCATCGGGGCGATGATCCTGCTGGCCGACGCAGCGGTGCTGGCGCTGCTGGTCGCCCTGGAGGTTGGCGCCGGCCTCTGACGCGTGTCGGGGTCCTGCGATGGGCGGCACCGAATCCGACACGCTCAGTGCCGACCGCCCTCGAGTCAGGCCTGCGGGGGCAGCCACTCCTCGGGGATCTCCCGAGCGAGGTGGAACCCGTCGTAGGTCGGCATGTTGCGGTGGGCCTCCACCGGGACCATGGGCGCCTTGAGGAGCGATCCGCCGCCGTCGACGCGCAGGGTCTCGCCGGTGATGAAGGATGCGGCCGGGGAGAGGAGGAACACCACCGCGGCCGAGGTCTCGGACTCCGTGCCCACGCGGCCGGCCGGTATGCGGGAGGACTGCTGGGCCGCCGTCCGCTGGAACTCCTCGTCGTAGGTGGACATGCCGCTGGAGTAGATCGTGCCGGGCGCGACCGCGTTGATCCGCACGCCCCTGGCCCCCCACTCCACCGCGAGGCTCATGGTCATGTTCACCACGCCCGCTCGCGCCGCCGCCGTGTGGGACATGTAGGGAAAGCCGTTCCACATGTCGGCCACGACCGACAC